>WAPZ01000256.1 GCA_015520535.1 Candidatus Heimdallarchaeota archaeon | reverse complement strand
GTTCAGAGGAGGCATATCAATATTTTGAGTACAAAGAAGAAGATACCTTTAGATTGATTTCTGAAGAGCTTCTTGCTAGTTTCGGTGAGATTCGCAAAGAGCTGTCAAAATGTCGTCATCTTCCGTTGCGTGAAATGTGGCCTTTGTGGAATCGCATTTTTTTATGGTGGACAAATACCATTTATCGGACAATCCACAGTCTAGTTGAAGAAATGGACATTATTAGTTTCGAAGATCTCGCTTCGCTCATTTATTTACCCTTAGAAGCCTTTTTATTAGATTTTTTCAGTAGTTGTTGGCAAAATAATGAAAAATTGGAGTCCACTTTGATTAAAGATATAATAACTGCATTGGATGAATTGGAAGCACGGTACCCAAATGAAGTTGATCCTAATTGGAGAATAGCAATCCTTTTAGCTTTTAAAATCAACAAAGTCCCGATTCAGCACTTAAAGGATCTGTTTCCATCAGAAGAGTTAAAAAAAGATATAGAATATGTGGAAACAGAGCCGTTAGAGCATATATTAACACTACTGAGCGATTTATTTACCACTAGTACCACTTTAGAGGCTTATTTGCGACTCTTGAAAAAGCATCCCCAATACGGAAAGGACAAAGAGATTCAATATCAAATAATTGTGAATGCACTCTACAGAGATTGGTATGAATTCAATGACCTCTTTGTGGAATTATTTGAGCTTAAAGACCTCAAAAAGGATGAAGAATTACTAAAAGATCTGCTACGTCTTTATAAAAGAACGCATTCATTAGAAATTATTCATGAAACATTGACACGCATTGGTATGACGGGTGACAGCGAACTGAAAGAACTGGCCACTGCAAAATTTATTAAAGCCGCAAAAAAACTTGAGCCCATGGAATATATTAGAGTACTTATAGCGTGTAATCAAAAACAAAAAGCTGCTACCGTTTTTTACAATAAAATATACCCGCGTTTCATGAAAACCCCTACCTTTGCGCTGTTTTCTGAGGCATTTTTAGTAGAGATTTTACCACAAATCATGGAATATAATCCAAATAAAACCGAAAATCTCCTTTCCACATTAATTGAAGTGCACATTTCTCGCAAGAATCGGGTAGATTATAAAATGGCAGCTATCTTAGCTCGACTACTCAAAAATCTATACATTGAAGTGAAGAAGAACGAACAACTTTGGAAAAATTACATTGCAGATTTATTACAACGGCATCGACGATTATCAGCATTAAAAGCGGAAATGCGGAGTATTCTTGGAGAACTTGAGTGATAGCAATAACACATTTCAAGATCACCTGTTCTTAAAACTACCATTAAAATACAACCGTCACAGTTAGATGAATTGAAATTAGCTGCCAAGCAGACATTGGGGTTTTTAAGCTTGAATTTTATCTGGAAACATCTTTTACAACCTATGTTTGGGTGTCAACACTTTTTGAAAGAAGAATGCGGCTTCGATGTGCTGCTTACAAACTGTACAAAACCACCATTACGCTCCAATGTGTGTATTGTGTAGCGAAATGTACATTAATCTGTGTGTATTTTTTTCTTGGAAGATTTTTACTTTTTTGTTTCAGCTTTGCTTATAACAATAGATCTTTTTCATGAAAAATTAAAGAATGCAAGAAAGATTTTCAATAAAAAAGATTTTTTCTGAAAGTATTAATTAGGTGACGGTGTATTAGGAGATAAAATTGACATAAGGAAAGGATTTTGTGATCATTTCATCTAGTATGGGTTCGTATTTCTGCTTGTCTATAAGGGAAGAGTTAAGTTCGAGTTTAACTGTGGTGGGAATGGAGTCAAGTAATCGGTTCATGGAGCGTTGGAGGTATTTTGTTCCTTTCTCAGCAATGACGAGACATGAAAGTTGTTTGTTTCCTTCGAGGAAGATTTTTTTTTGTGCCCGCATCAATTTTGGAGAGAGTTGATTCGGTGCCGAGCGTTTCTTTAATCATAGAAGTAATTGCGGAAATGACGCCGGTAAACATATCTTCTTGGATGTTAACATATTCTAATCCGCGTGTTCGGACTTTTTTTGAGTATACGGGGATGCCAGCGGCGTTAAAGAAAATAAATTGATAAATAGGGATTGGTAACCGATATAAAAAGTCAATGCGGACTAGATAATTGCCGATAAAAGTAAAGAGCCCAATGATTATAAAGAGGTCGCCGATGGAAACGATTGTGCTTCCAAGATTTCTATCAATAAACAGATTGAAAAGTGCACCCGAATTATAGAGGATAGTGCCAATAAGGAGAAAAATTAAACTGACACTTTCAAATAGTTGGTGCTTTTCTGGAATAATGCGAGTGGTCTGAAGGCTAACAGCAAGAGAATACGTAATAACCAAAAATGCAATTATATACAAGATGTAGAGCGAATATTCTAGGAAAATCTGATTGATCGGTACATCAGTATAATTAAGAATTGAAAAAAACAATGCCGTGAAGAAACTGCCCAAAAATATCATTAAGATGGAAAGCAAGAATGGTGAGGGAACCATACGACTTTTGTATTCATAGTGAAGAAACATGAAAAAGAACAAAAATGAATATATACTCATTCCAAGTAGTTGAAAGGCAAAATCTAATTGATTGTTCCCAGTTTGCTTAAATAACCCCAATGTAAGAAAAAATTGACCAAGCGCACCGCAAAAAATGCCCCATGTCAGTTCATGTGCCTTTCTTCCATACCGTCGTGTTTGAAACATAAAAATCAAGCCAACAATGAAAAAACCAAATGCAATAAGATAGTTTAAAAAAACAGTTAGTGAATCTGCCATGTTTCACACCATCATTTCATCTTTTCTTGTTAATTCTTTTTTTCGAAGTGTCCACCCCCGGAAGTGTTCTTTGAACCTATCCTTCCACATGTGCACTTTACTTTTATTTTTTGAACCCTAGTCGATAAATTTTAAGTAAAATTTTAGTAACTAAAAATTTTCTTGCACGAAATATGATAAAAAGTCAAAGTATTAAAGGTTTTCTAATTGTAACCAACATGAAAGGTTTGACTATCTTTGACTAGACAATTAATTGCAGTCTTCGAACTACGCAGAAATCACTATAACATGGCACTTTATATGTCTGATATCGGTAATAATAAAAAGATGTCCGACATAATCGTTTCTCGATGTCGGACTTAAAGCGTTAACTGGATTTCCAGAGTTAAATAGAATGTAATTCTTACTCACTGCAAAAAAATATAACTATGGCGTTTTGACATTGTACGATGCATACAACGCCTAATCCGTTGTCATGCCAAATTTGGTGAGAGAAATGGAAGGTTTGTTGGTTATATTTCTTATAATAGCTGTTGTTATTGTGATTATCTCCATTAAATATGAAATTGAGAAAGAAAAGGAATTTACAGAAGAAGTACAACAACTACTGACTCGACGCTTTCCTTTTTTGACCGTTCAAGTTGCTTCTGAAGGTGGAATTTTTTCTTATCCGCACATAATTGCTTCTAATCATAACACGTCCCATCCGCTACAATTTGTTGAGATAAAATATGTTAGCCGTGGTGGTGGCGAGCATAAAGATGTTGATCTCTATCTTCATGCCGTTATAGCACGAAATCCACAAATTCCGCAGTTTTCGCTGGTTATTACCTGTGAAGGCTTTTTCAAACGACTCTTTGGTGGAAAAGATTTTGAACTCGGAATTCGCGAGATTGATGATAAATTGTATATGAAAACCACAACGCCCACGGAAGTAGCTTCTTTTTTTCAAACGGACAACTTTTATTTTTTAAGGCAGTTAGTTCTAGAACGTGAATTTGAGGAAGCAAAAATAGACACTAGAGGTCGGAATGAAACATTAGAGTTTTCTCTTCGCTTGGAGATTGCAAACAAAGCGTCTGCGAGACGTGCTGTGGAATTCATTGAAATGCTACTCAGACTTTGTGGTTTACCAAGTTCTACGAAAGAAATTTCTGAAAGAAAAAAGGAAATCCCACTTTCTTCGATGACAATGTCGTCAGAAAAGAGGCGTTCAGTCTCAGTATTGCGTGCCCCTAAAATCATGACAGAACCACACGGATCACAAGATAAAAAAATACCTGAACGTGACCATGAACAACCTGCCGCCACGACCGCTTCTATGAAAAACAACACAACTGCCGAAAAGATTGCGGAACCACATCCTACAAAAATAACAGAATTACCTTCCGAAATGAGGTCCGTGTTTTCAGAACTTCAATTACAGGCAAAGTCAGTACAAATTCTCCAGTCATCGTCTGCGACCATTGAATTTTTCAGTGGAGTTTTTCCTTTACTGCATTACAAATGGAATACAAACATTATTACTGCAACAACAGAAGGTACACTTTCTCATAAAACTGATTTTCACTTTACACTTAAAAAAACTACGAAACACCGCACTGAAAATTGGCTAATCCCTTCGAAACCATTGCTGTTTCCGTTACTCCAGATGATTTCAAAGATGTCCTACTGAACGCTACCGACTTAGCCCGGGAATTCAACAAACTAGAATATTTTGAAAACCCTCCAATTTTAGATGTACGTGCAAAGC
>WAPZ01000255.1 GCA_015520535.1 Candidatus Heimdallarchaeota archaeon | reverse complement strand
TTTATGCTGATAAATATGATGCATAGCACAATAAAAAATTTGATTACAGCCAAACGTGCCAGCACTAGTGGAAAATTCGTGTGGAATTCCATTTTTCTTTAAGGCGTTCGCTATTTTTTCAAGTGGTAACTTTGTTTGATAAGAATATGGAGCCCCTACTTTTAATGGAATGTTCCTTGGCTGCGAACCGTCATTATATGGAATTCTACTATACACCCAATTGATAGCTTGGGTTTCAAGTGAGATTATCGGCCGCGGCGATTCTCCTAACATTAAAAGAACGGATGGTTGAACGGTGTCAATTTTTTTGGAAATTTCTTGGTAAATTTTAGTAAAATGAAGTGGAAATACTTCAGTAACAATCGTATAACCAGAAATTTGATGATTTTCAAGCTTTTTACATACCTCTGCCGACGGATTAATTTGTGAACCACCAAATGGTTCAAAACCTGTTAATAAAATAGTTTTATCCATTTAATCACCAAGAGTTGGTAATTTCAATGTCAAAATAAGAGTATTGTCATAATCTAGCTGAATGCTAAAACCTGGTAACTCTAGTTTTTGCAGATCAACGTTTGTATGCTCATTATTTTCACTTACCTTCTCTAAGTAATTTCGTATTTTTCGATAGGGAACTGTAATTTCTTTTATTTTGCAATAATCTTCTGTTATCTTCAGAATGCTATTAAACGCCAGTTCTCGCGAAGAAAACCGAATTGTGAAAAAAAACTCATTCTCCGTTTTCGATTCATACTGTCGACCAAGTATGAGGAGTGTTATAAGGTCTATTGGGTAATCGACAACCGGTGTCATTTTAATCATTAATGTTAGGTTGTTATTCTTTTTAAAGATTCGTGATTAGGTGGTGAATAACGTATATTTACTAGCAACCATGATCGCAGAACATTATTTATCTTTCTTTAATCGCAAACTCGTATCTGTATTGATGTAATTCATTTTTAAGGTTATTACTTAAAGAAATAGATTAGTGAAAGCGAAAAATTAGTAATTTCGGACATATATCTCAAATTCAGATACAACACAAACATAACACTTATAAAAAAAGTCAAGAAAAAGTGAAAGACGAGGTGGCTCTTCCACCTTAACGTAAAAGTTTTGAAAAAGGTGTTTTTAAATGAAAAGCAAAAGAACAAAAAATTTAATCATGTTGTCAGTAATTATAGTGGGCCTTTTTCTTACAGTATTTGCCAAAAATATAGTAACTACAACGGCTCAAGAGGAAAAAGACACATTAGATGAAATACTTGAACGCGGATATATGATTGTAGGCTCTGATACTACATATCCACCATTTGAGTCCATTAATCCAGAGACCGGCTTACCAGAAGGCTTTGATGTCGACATTGCACACCAAATCGCGTTAGATCTTGGCGTGGATTTAGTCTTCAAAACTAGCGCATGGGAGCCAATTATTCCAAACTTGAAAGCAAAACAATTTGATATGATTATTAGTGCGATGACAATTACTGCTGAACGAGAAAAAGAAGTTGACTTCAGCCGCTGGTATTATAAGTCTGAACAAGCTGTTTTAGTTCCAGCAAATAATCCATTAAACATTAACAGCGTTGATGACTTAAATAAAAGTGGTATTCGAATTGGTGTGCAATCTGGAACAACCAGTCACATTTATGCCAATGAAAGTTTGCAAGCAGCTACATTGAGCACATATGATGACATTCTTACGGCAATCGAAGATCTCAAACAAGGCAAACTGGATGCCGTGCTTGGAGACTATGCTGTGTTAGCAAAAGCTGCGAAAGATGGAAAAACCAAAATTGTCGATACTTATTCCCCGGAAGATTTCGGAATAGCAGTACGTGAAGGTGAAACACGACTTTTAGACCGAATCAACAAAGTCATAAACAAATTACTCGGCTCTGATCCGAATAATCCACAACCAAGCGATCTGTATAATGCCATTTATTATAAATGGTTCGAAGTCAATGCACCCGGTTATACTGGCACAGTGACGTCGACCGTTATTCCCACAGCTAAACTATATACGGATATTCCAAAGAGTGGTGGTATTCCGGGCTTTGAATTCTCTATAATATTAGTTACCTTTATTGCACCGGGCTTAATTATCCTTAAAAGACGATTTAAAAAGGCATAAAGTACCAATATTCATCAATTTTTTTCTTTTTTAATTATGAAAGGGTGTACGAGACTATGCAATATGAATTTAACAAG
>WAPZ01000254.1 GCA_015520535.1 Candidatus Heimdallarchaeota archaeon | reverse complement strand
TTTCCTGAAATATTTCATAATAAATCCTTTTCATTTAGCATTTCTACAGGTTTTTTAACTTTTCTGCAACACTCTCTAACCGTAACAAAAGATGCAATTTTATGTTATGTTATACGAATCAACAGGATAACCATTATTGATAATATTTCTGAAATTTCCTCTGTAAAACCATTCAGTACACGTAAAGAAGCTGGCTTGTATTACAGGAAAATCAGTTGAGCAGACTACTCGGTTTTTTGTTTGATGAGGCATACCTTCTATGGGCATAGTTCTGTTACTGAGTTTAGGCAAAAAATTACGAAAACTTTTTTTGAAATGGCCCTGAAGCCCCCTATATTATAAGGCTGGGATTATTAGCGGGAAAACTGTTGGAGAAAGGTTGATAGTCCCAGAGAATTGGACCCCGCTCTGACAGAATTATTTTCCACCAGCTAACTGTTAATATGATATTTCCCTCTCTTTTTGCGTGTTTTTATTCGTGTCGAGTTGGAGGAAGTAAGGCGTGTTTCCATTTTTTATAAGGTATTGCTAATAAAAGCTCTTCATTGTTATATATTGGAACAATAAGAGTGGTGTATGTATGGTAGTTGCCATTTTTCGCTTGATCATAAAGCCATAAAATCAAATCGTTAGTGCCATCATTATTCAAGTCGCTGGCAGCAATCACTTCTATGGTGTATATCCAGTCGTCAGTTTCCCGGGTGACAGTATAGTTACTTATTTTTAAATTCTTCGGGTCCAGTTTTTGTAATGTTTTACCGTAAACTTGAGATTCCTGATTTATAGAAGAAGGGAAAGAGCTTAAGTCGAGACTGGAGGACAGTAAGTCACCATAAGGTATTTTTTGTGTTGATGTGATGGTGTTATGTGACATTAATAAGTCAAGAGTTTCACAGGTAAGGTATTCACTGTGGTGAATTGTGTTGTTGATGCCATCAGAAATATCTGATTTTTTTATTTCAGTCAGATAATCCGTGCAATTATTAATATTTTTTCCAGATGTAAACATTATTCCAATACGTTTCTTTTTGAGTGATATATCCAGGTTCTGGTAATCAACTATTAATGATTTGTTATATATGTATGCATCTGCGGTATTGTTGACGGAATATTTCCCACATCCACTTATAATAAATACTAATGCAATTAGAGCTATAGCTTTAAGTGTCATTTTTTTATTTTCTTGATCAAGGCTGATTCAAGTTTTCGTCTAGACTTGTAATCATCCCCAAAGTTATTAAGAATACTTTCTGTCTCTTTCCAGTCTTGGGAAGTTACAGCCTTCCAGAAAAGGGGTGTTTTTCTTTGGAGGTTTGTGCCATATTGGAATGAAACAGATGCGATAACGGTTTGTGCTTCTGCGGGTAGATCTTTAAATTTAACAGCATTTTCCTTTATAGCCGCATTATATTTATTTTCTATTGATGCTACATGGCTGATTTTGACAGTTTTATCAATTTCCAAGGCTTGTGCATCACTAATCATCAATGATTTCTTCTTAATTGCATTGATCGCATTTTCCTTTGTTAGTCCAAGATAGGGTTTAAGTTTGTCTATAAGTGTTTTTGGTAGTTTTAGATTTTTTAGGTCGGTCTCGTTACGTTGTCCTAAGTCAAATCCGGTTGCTATAGTTACGCCACTTTTACTCCCTTTTCCATTGGGAACGTAACCGAGTAATTTACGACCACCCTCTCGATCACTGAGAAATTTATAGTCGATTTTGTCGGGCATTGTTTTCCCCTTTATTGTTTGCTTTTTGCTAAAGAAAATAAGGTTAATATAATGTTCGCACGCGAACTACCTAGCCCCATGATTCTGAAGTTAACAAATCCGGTTGGGTTTTGTAAATTTTCGAACCAAAATATAATCTGATTCGCTATGTTTTACCATGACATAGGTTTTTCGATATTTTCTTTGAGATGTTCAATATCCTGACCCCAGGATTTCACCAATTGATTACGACATGCTTTCGCCACATTGAATTGATAGCGTCCCATATTTTGGTGATGGCATTCATTAATTTCTTTTTTGTCTTTGCAGTGATCTACTAAGTCAATAAAAACTCTGAATTCACGTAAAACCCCATGACTTAAAAATAGAGCTGATGTGCTAAAATAAACAACTGATAACTCATCCAATTGGAGAAATCTGTCCTTATTATTTTTAATGCGTACTGTTTCTGCCACAAGAAATGTGACTTCCTTACAGGTTTTTAACTGCTCTTCTAAGAATGGTTTTTTAAATTCCCTTTGTGCACTTTCTCTGTATTCATAAATACCCCACAGCATACTCAAAACAGCGCCAGAAAGTGCAAGCGCCTTTATATGTATGTCCCATTTCCGGTATATGTTTTCGTCCATTCTGAATTTATAAAGTAGTTGATGTTATGAAACACGCCATTTTGACGTATGTTATTCATTTCAAACTATCACTAAGGTCAGTGTATCATCTAGCCCAGTCGTCACAATCACAAATATTACCAATATGCTGGCGGTATAACGATGAGGGGTGGTGGGTGCGTAAAATCTACTTTTTGTCACCATTTTATAACTATGTGATTTTGTGTTTGTTTTTTAATATCGGAAGTTGTTTGCCAATGGCCAGTCTCAGCAGTTGTGGCAGCAGCCATAAATCCAGCAACAGGGCCAGCACTACCGCCAGCGATACAAAGGCTCCGAATTCAGCACTGGGAGAAAAGTCTGATGTCATCATACAGGCGAAACCACCCACAATAATAAACGTGGTGTATACAATGCTGCGGCCAACTTCGTTAATTGCGGTTG
>WAPZ01000253.1 GCA_015520535.1 Candidatus Heimdallarchaeota archaeon | reverse complement strand
CCTTTTAAGGCTTACTCATAACATCTAAATCATATTACCACAAAGTGGTTCATCAAACATTATAATAAAAAAATGAAAAAAGTACACTGAAGAACTGAAAAAAAAGGACACGTTAAAGGAGAATCTGATGGAGTACATAATCGGAGTGGCGGATGGTCATGATGCCGGAGCCGCATTAGTGGATATGAAGGGAACAATCCACTTTGCCGCCAGTGAAGAACGATTCACACGAATTAAACATCAACGTGGTGTCCCACTCCATACCCTTAAACATATCAAAAAATATTTACAAAAACTAGATCAAGAGGACGCAGTTAAGGCTATCGCCATCGGTGGCATTTTTCGCAAAGAAAAACGTCTAAAAGAACTAGTAAAAGCCATATCATACTATTTTCCGAGGCGCCCAATAGTCTTTATCGATCATCATCTCTGTCATGCCGCCTCCGCCTTTTATACTTCTGGATTTCAAGATGCGGTAATAATAACGCTCGATGCCGCCGGCGATGGGCTCTCGGGATCGATAAGTGTAGGAAAAGCCTCTTCCATTACAACATTTCAGAATTTTTCTTATTTAGATAGCATTGGTGACTATTTTGCGGGAATTACCGAAGCACTCGGCTACAAACCTATGTCTGACGAACATAAAGTAGCTAGTATGGCAGCGTACGCCGACGGTACTAATTTGTTGGAAGAAATGAAAGCCTTAATTGATTATGATCCCAAAAGCCTTACTTTTAGAAATCATTTAGGAGTAATCGGTCATCGTGCTACCAAAGAAATCTTAAAACGAATAAAAGGACTCGATCCCTTTGAAGTGGCAGCAGCGGCACAAAGATGGTTAGAAACAATGGTTTTACGCTTAATAAAAGATGTATTAAACACTTACCCGGCCAAATATTTGTGCTTTTCAGGTGGAGTCGCCGGTAATGTTCAATTAAACATGAAAATACGGAATTTAGCTGAAATTGAGGATATGTGGGTTTTTCCACACATGGGCGATGGAGGCTTATGTGTTGGCGCCGCGTTGGAACTTGTAACACGGTATAATAAAATTGATGGTGCACAAAATCGCTATCCACGTTTAAGCAATCTTTATTTAGGTCCAGCTTTTTCTGAAAAAGATATCATGGACGCCTATTCTCCCTTTGCCAATACAGTTCAACTCAAAAAAGTCGCGCCAGAAGATGTTATCCCCAAATTATTAGATCAAAACCTCTTCGTGGGTCTTGTCAATGGAAGAATGGAATTCGGTCCACGTGCTTTAGGAAATCGCTCATTATTGGCAAACCCAACGATTTCTCAAAATCAACGACTACTAAATAAAAGAAAGGGGAGACCATGGTTTCAACCCTTTGCTCCCACAATTTTATATGAGTATTGCCCACAATATCTTGAAAACGCTTTTCATTCACCATTCATGACATTTGCTTTCAGAGTTACAGATGTGTTTGCACATTCTTATCCCGCAGTTACACACAAAGATCATACCACTCGCCCACAGACGTTAAAAAATGAAAACCAAGCATTTAGGTCCATTATAAAAAACTTAAGTGATATGTTAGGCTTTAATGCTGTTTTAAATACGAGTTTGAATCTGCATGGTGAACCAATAGTAAACTCGCCATCAGACAGTCTTTTAGTGTTAAAAAAGAGATTAATAGATGCTTTACTTATAAATGATTATCTAATAAAAATTTCTGTATAAAAAAACTTTTTTAGTCTGATAATAAACAGTAGCAAAAAGATAAAATGTCAAAAAATGAATGCTACAAGACAAAATCCCATAAAGACCTATTCATTCTCTCAATGTAGTGATAACATTCCGTGTTTCATAATTAATGAACATCTTGATGAACTAAGTCGAAATAAAGCCGCCACCAATTTTTTAGAAGCAGAAGGATTATCAAGCCTTTCTACCATTTTAGAAAACGTGAATGATATACTACTTGAAGCACTCATAAAGTATATTCAGGAAAATCAAGAAAATCATTCCGCAGAATTACCAGTATTTATAAAGAAAAAACAACTTCATTTCCATCTAAGATTTGTATGGGAACCAACCACACAAAGAATTCGGGTTTCTTTTTTACCGTACATTCATCATATAGAAAATTACGCCGAAATGGGTTTTGTCGAATTAGATCGTACAGGTACAATCGTATGGGAAAACATCGCCGCTGAAAGTTTTTTAGGCGTGCCGAAAGATAAAGTAAGTGCCGCTGTGGGACAAAACGCTATCGACATTGTAAAAAATGGATCTCCCGCTTTAGCGCTATGGATAAAGCATATCACCACTGGGTATACTATTCCAACCGTTCAAATACTTCCTTATAAAAGTATATACGGAAAGAAGATCTTGTTAAAGATATTTTCCTATTATGACGCGCCATTTTTCCAAATACTTGGATTTATGCCGTTCACACCACGAGAACAATATTTAGAATTTAATCAAATTATTCAAGGACTAGTTTATCATGACATAGCAAATATTTTGCAAAGAATTAGTCTTTTAAAGCACAAAATCCAAATTTTTGCCAAGAGAAAAATGGATTTCGAAAAAATTTTAAAAACATTAGAACATCTCTATAAACAAATCGATTTAATGACCTTTCGTATGAAAAAAGCCTATTCCCCCATACGTGACGAAGATTTTTTAACGTTGACAGAACTTAAGCTTAATTTAATTATCAAAGACGCCATTGACCAAATAACTGCAATATATCCAAAGATTGAACTTTCTTATCCGAAAGAAATAGTAACTAAGGAAATATGGG
>WAPZ01000252.1 GCA_015520535.1 Candidatus Heimdallarchaeota archaeon | reverse complement strand
AGTAAATTAACGCGCGTGTTTTACTTAATCGTATTCATTTGGTTTTTCTCGGTTATTATTATGCCAATGTCTTTAGCAATGGAAATAATTGGTGCATCAATTCTTATTTTTGGCTTTGTTGTAACTTTTGAATCTTTTAGCAAAGTTAAAGAGATAAAAACGATCTCTTTGGGTCCCAGTGTATTGTTGTGGTTCTTTTTATTACTACTAAATTTTGTAGCATCAGCCAAATTTTCGCAAACCTCAAATTTAGGGGTATTTTTAGGCATAACAACGGTTACAGTAAGAGAATGGATGTTTTTATCGGTATGGGTACTTTTAATGTGTGCTGTTTTTGCTAAAATGATTTCATGGAGCTCAATCACAACGTATTTTCGACTTTTCATTATATCCACTCTTCGTGCTTTAGGAATAAGTTTAATGCTGTTATATATCTTACTTTCGCTTAATATTATCCCATTTTCCGTACCCCAGCCACTTTCGGAAAATCTTTCTCTTATATTTCTTGTTGGTGGTTTTTTTTGGATTAGTGCCCATGGCATTGGCACGTTAGTTATCGATGAGTTTGCATTAATTGAAAAAGAAGAACTTCTAGATGTATTCTCTTTTTCTTATTCTATTACTGGAACGTTACTTCGAATTATTGTTTTTGGTGTCGTGGCGTTCTTTTTTCAAATCATATATCTCCTCCCGAAGAGTGAATTATGGAACAATCTCATCTTACTGGCTATTCTGGGTGGTTTTTTTGCATTATTGATGTATCAAGGCTTTATCTCCTCAAATAATCGCACTTTTATGAAGAAGTCACACAAAAAAGATATATTATTGTCAAAAGCTAAACAAATGGTGCCCAATTTATCGGAAATAGAGAAGCAAGGCTTTTATTTGCCTAAACGGACTATTACATTATCACCGAAAGGACAAGAGGCGCTGGAACTCGATTCAAAAACCTTAATTTTGCCAAAAAAACTTGACAATGGCAATGTGGTTTTAAACATCATTGAACCTAATATAAAAGATGCAAAACAAGCACAAAGAACTAAAAAACGCCAAACCACAAAAACGATTCAAGTCTTCAAAGAAAAACCGCAACAAAACGTAGAAGAAGAAAAAGAAAAAGAAGAAGCGGAAACGGAAGAACACAACCGCATCATTCAACTCACATTAACTCCTGAGGAATGGGAAACTGTACAAGTAGATTTAGTCAAAAAACGAACAACGGAATTAAATTTTAAAGACTTAGGTTTGGATAAACTAGGAATACAGACTGTTGAAGACTTCAAAAATTATCTCAAGACAATATTAACCCAACTTCAGAAAAATATCGCCAATAACTTGAATGTATTACTTTCTGATTTACTGAATTTGAAACAATCACGCTACACTATTGAAAAAACTGCTGATCACACATACATTCGCCTACCCGGACTGACAGTAATTGAACGTGGCGCATTTATTTACGTATCTACTTTTTTCTTCACGTATCTCGAAAGTACAAATGGTGAATTTATCTCTTTACCCTTTTTGAAACTCATTGATACACCAAAGGGTGAAATCGTCAAACTGCCATTTTTAACTGTAATGGATTTCAATGAAAAGGGTGAAATCGTCAATATTCTTGGAATCTCAATCAAAGATTTGCATTTAGCTCCCAATGAAACAGCTAATGATCTTTTAGCAGAGATTATCGGCAGTCTTCGCCTTGATGCTGGAGCGTTCAATCAAACATCGCGGTATAAGGGTAAAAAATACACACATAAGCATAAACACAAAAGTAAATACGGTGCTAAAGCATACACACGGCGATACACGTTTCAAAAAAGTTTTAAAATATCAATCGGGTCCGGAAAAAAGAAAAATGAACGTCAACCCACTAAAAAAGAAGACACCGAAAATACAGAAGATCACCGCAAAAAAAAGGATGAAATCAAGGAATAATTTCTTAATTCACTCCTTTTACTTTAATTTCGTTGGCTGAAAAATTCATCATGCACGGCACGTAGGGCTTGCGGCAGTTTTGTATTTTTGACCGTAAAATGGTAGGCAGAATGGCTAGCACCGGCTGAAATTAGTTCCACATTTACGTGAACTCGCGCCACGGCATTGAACACGCGTGACGCAATACCCGGTATTTTTCCCAATCCATCCCCAACCACACATATCAAGGCAAAGTCATCTTCAACCTGCCAACTATCGATCAAACGAGGATGAAGTTCCTTAATGCTATTGACAGCCCGTTGTACCATCTCTTTTTTCATTAGAAATGCTATGCATGTTTGTGAGGTGGCAATGGAAAGTACGTTTATTTCTGCATTTTCCATGCTTATTGCTAGTTTTGCAAGTAATCCTCTTGTATGACCGCCCATTGCTGCGTAGATTTTCAAAACAGCAAGATCTTTAAGGTAGGATACACTTTTAATCACATTATTTTCTTTGTTTTCATTATTTGTACGTATTATAGTCGAGATATTTGGCTGATAAAAATGACGAATTTCAATTGGAATACGTTTAAGTTGTGCTGGTAGCACAGCCAGCGGATGGAGAATTTTCGCACCGAAGTGAGCAAGTTCTGCCGCTTCTTCATATGATAATTGTGGAATATTGTGCGCATGTGGTACGATTCGTGGATCGGCACTCATAAATCCTTTAACGTCTTTCCAAATTATGATTTTTTTGGCCTCTAATGCATACCCCAAAACTGTTGCGGTATAATCGGTGCCAGAACGACCTAAAACTGTAACAGCGTGATTTTTTTCGGATATTCCGTAAAAACCCGGAACGATTATGACTTTTTCTCCTTGTAAGAGAGGTTTTAGTGTTTTTTGTGTTTTATTTTCTGTTTTTTCAAGTTGTGCCATGGCATCACCATGAACGCCATCTGTTACAATTAATTTGGTTGGATCGACAATATCGACGTCAATATTTTGTTGTCTGAGATGTTCTTTGATAATAATTGAAATTAAACGTTCTCCAAACGTCAATATTAGGTCTTGTGTTCGTGCTGTTAATTCTTCCGTATATGAAATTCCGAATAAAAGGCGTTCTAATTGAGAAAATTGAGTATTTAACGCATTTATCGTTTCTTTTGTGGAATTATCTGGCAATAGTTCAAAATGCCGGTGCTTAAGTGTTTTAATGACCTCTGGAATGGCAACTTTATGCATAAGGACAGTAGTTACCGTTTTTTTCAGAAAATCAGTCACTCCAGCTGCTGCTGACACGGCTATGATACAAGGTTTTTCTGATACCACGATATGTTTACATATTTGTTTTAATGCCCTTTTACTTCCAGTACACGCACCGCCAAATTTATGAACCTGAATGGACACCATTTTAGATAACCCCCTCGATTTTTGCATGTTCAGCATTTAGCACAGAACCGCCAGCACCACCACGAATTGTGTTATGAACTAGAACAAAAGCACTAATGGTGTTTTCATGGATGCGAATTCTGCCAACAGAAACTGCCATACCCCGAGCAGCCGTTGGGTTTCCAGCATATACATCAAATCGTGGCTGTGGACGATCTGTTTCCTCTTTGACAATGAGATGTTTTTGTGGAGCAATATGATAGCCTTTTTCTAGCGGTAAAGGAGATTGAAGGCCTTTTAATTTCTCTATTACACGGTCAACACTCACCGTATTTGCGTTATTTTTGTCGAAAAACACGGTTACGGCTTCAAGATGGCCATTGGTAACATTGACGCGCGCACAATTAGCTATAATTTGCATTGGGGCGGGCATGATTTCATTTGTCTGTTTATCCCGGTTTCCAAGTATTTTCTGTCCTTCTACACGAATTTTTTCTTCTTCATTCTTGATAAAAGGCAAGACATTGCCGTTTATGTCCAGAGCACTCACACCATTAAAACCTGCGCCAGAAAGTGCTTGATACGTGGTAACAACGGCGGTTTGTATAGAAACAATCTTAGAAAGTTCTTTAAGAAAAATAGCCGCCCCAGATACGGAACAATTGGAATTTGTCACGATAAAGCCTTCGGTATTATGTGTTTCTTTTTGTTTTTCGACTAAAGCCAAATGTTCAGCGTTAATTTCTGGAATTAGGATTGGTACGTCAGAATCTAAACGATGCGCCGCTGCATTACTAAATACCGCAAGTCCTTCTGCACGTAATTTAGCTTCAATCGGTCCGGCTATTTTCGATGGTAAGCCGGAAAACACGATGTCAGTATTTTTTGGTTCTTTAACAGACAAATCTTGAAGTACTAGGTCTTTAACCGTCGTTGGAATTTCAAAATCAGATAATTGCCAGATATCTT
This sequence comes from Candidatus Heimdallarchaeota archaeon, assembly GCA_015520535.1. GTDB lineage: Archaea > Asgardarchaeota > Heimdallarchaeia > Hodarchaeales > S146-22 > S146-22. The sequence continues at coordinate 5,710 of WAPZ01000252.1, read as the reverse complement.
TCATTTTTTTCCCAGCCGATCGGCTAGATCCGTAAATTTCCGTAATTTCGAAATGTGGGTGATCGGCTAACAACCGGACAAACTGTTGACCTATCACTCCCGATGCACCAAGAATTGCACATTTTAATACTTTAATATCGCTAACCTCCTTTAAAATATTTTTTTCCTAACTTTATCAGTTGAGTAAACATTTCTAGATTGTTTTGAGATGTTATTTCATATAATTGGTAAGTCATTTTTTGAAAACTTTGAAATAATTCATCACGATAGGGATTTTGAGACTGAATCGCATGATAAAGAGAACTATTTTCTGAAAAAAGATCCGAAGCAATTTTTACTTGTCTTAAAAAAGTTGTTCCAGTAAATGGTTGTAGTTGTGTGAATGTGTATCCAGAATTAAGTAATATTAGTCCAAAGAGCAGATTAACAAGATGTGGTAATCCCAAACTATATGTCATAAATTTGTCATGCATGTCAATCGGGATTGTAGAAATGTTCGCGCCAGTTCCTTCAAATAAGGATGCTATGAATTCATCAGCTGCTGTACAACCAACACTGCAGATTATAATGTTCTTATTCTTTAATGTCAGAATATTTGGGCCAAACATGGGATGAAAAGATGTGACCTGATGTCCTTTTTCCCAAGAAGAACGAAGAATATTTGCTATCGGAGTCTTAAGCGACGCTATATCGGCGACAATACCAGACGAATTCTTTGAAAGAATTTCTTTTAGGACAGTAGGTACAGTATCTAAAGGAGTGCTCACAAATATGGCTTCATATTTATCCAAACTATCTGGAATATCCTTAAATTTGCTTTTTGAGGGTGTAATCTGGGGATCAGCAATGTCAACTGAATGACCGTGACTCTGAAGAAAATTGGTCAACCACCCACCCATTTTGCCAGCGCCCCCAACTATCAAACATTTTATAGTATTTTTTTGATTTTTTGGTGTTGTCATCTTTTTTTCTATCTTCAATGAGCGTTGTACGGAAACAGATTCCTCAATAATCATTTTCATTAAGGTACTAACAAAGTCTTCCGATAAATGAAGATTTTGTGCCACGTTTCGTGCACGTTTCAAGACTTCAGCTTCGACGTGTGTGTTTCGAATGGTAATCCCATGATTGAGTTTGACCATACCAATTTTCTTGGAAAGTTGCATACGTTGCGCTATTAGGTAGAGTATTTGTTCATCAATGTGCTGAATTTCTTTCCGTAACTGTTTTAACAGTTTTTCATTCATCGTCATAAGGAAACAAACCCCCCTCGAAGTAATAAATCGAATAAAACGATTGCAGTGGCATTGGTAACAACAGGAACCGCACGCGGAACAATACACGGGTCGTGACGTCCCCGGACTTGGAGTTGAACGATTTTTTTTGTTTTTAGATGTAACGTCTTTTGTGGGACACGAATACTAGCTGGCGGCTTGAAAGCAACTCTGAAAATTACCGGCATTCCATTTGATAAGCCGCCGATAATTCCACCAGCATTGTTAGTGAGGGTAACAATGCGTCCTTCGTCATCCATCCTATAAGGATCATTATGTTGACTTCCACGCATTCTGGCTGCTTGAAAACCGGTCCCAAATTCTATGGCTTTGACAGCAGGAATAGAAAACATCATGTGCGCAATCATACTTTCCATAGAATCGAAAAAAGGCTCACCGACACCGATAGGGAGTCCACGGATAACACATTCCACAATTCCACCAATACTATCGCCTTGTTTTTTTGCAGCTTCAATAAGAGTAATCATTTTTTCAGCGGCGTGAAGAGAGCTAGTTCGTACTAAATTCTTTTCAGAATAAATGAAATCCGCGTCAAGATTACTTAAATCCGGATTGACAGAAAACCCGCCGATCTCTTTGGCATATGAGATTATGTGAATTCCCATTTTATTCAGTATTTGTTGAGCAATAGCACCAGCAATTACAAGTGCAGCTGTCATTCTTCCGGAAAAACGTCCACCACCCCGATAATCATTTTGATCGCGATATTTTATTCGTGCAGGAAGATCTGCATGTCCTGGACGCGGAACATCGCGTATTTCTTCATAATAACTGGAATCAACATCTTTATTACGAATGTATACCAGTATAGGATCTCCAGTTGTTTTTCCTCGAAATATTCCGGTTTCAATAATTACTTTATCTTGTTCTTGGCGTGGAGTCGTAATTTTAGAATTTCCCGGACGACGTTTTTTCAATTCTTCATTGATGAAATTAATATCGAGTGGAACACCAGCTGGTAACCCCTCAATTACAATACCAACAAGATTTCCATGTGAAGAACCTAAAATAGTAATACGATATTTCTTTCCAAATGTATTCATAAGATTATACCACCTAACGATTTTAGATGTGTGAGGAAATTTGGGTATGAAACCGCCATGCATTGCGGTGAAAGAATCGTTATGGGTTTTTCAGCAGATGTTGCTGCAATACATGCTGCCATAGCAATGCGGTGATCGTATTGTGGATCAATGAGACATCCACCAGTAATCATCCCAGTTCCCCAAATTTCACAACCATCCATTCTTTCTTTGACTTTAACACCCATGGAACGCAAAACATGGATCATAGTTTTTATGCGGTTAGTTTCTTTGTATTTTAAGTGTTCAGCGCCATAAAGGACAGATTTACCATTGATTGACGCTGCTAAAACGGACAATATGGGAAATAAATCCGGTGAATCACCCAAATCTATGCTAAAAGGTGAGAGTTCACTTCCACGGGCATGAAGACCCGCTGAAGTCTTTTTAATGTCGGCTCCAAGTTCTATCAAAAGTGATAAAATTTTTGCATCCGCTTGTGGTAACGTTTGGGAAAGATTTTTGATGACAATGTCATTATTATTGATAACCGCTGCTACGAGGAAAAAAGCTGCCGAACTGAAATCACCGGGTACATCGATAACTGTTTTAGGGAAGGGATAATTGCCTTCTACATAAAATTGAATTGCATTTGGAGTGGTTGCGGTGGTTGGGGTGCTGGTCTCTATTTTGGCAGCTGCATACTGCTGTAACATTTGGATTGTCAGGTTTACGTAAGGGCGGGAAACGAGTGGACCATGAACACGAATAACTGAACCTACATCTTTTTCCATGGCAGCTGCAAGAATTAGTAATGCAGAGACAAACTGACTACTTATATTACCACGAATGTTTAAATGTATCTCATCAATTCCCGATTTACGAATGGGACCTTGAACAAAGATTGGAGCAGAGCCTCGTTGACTTGAAATGGTAACATTTGCTTGGCGGAGAGCTTTGATTAAGGGCAACATTGGGCGTTTTTGAAGTGATGCATCTCCACTTAGTGCGGTTTTTTCGGGGAATTTACTTGCTAAAGCGGTTAATAACCGTAGTGTTGTTCCAGAGTTTTTACAGTCTATAAAAGGTGCACCGTGTGAGATAAAAGAGAAAATTTGATACCCATTCTCAATTTTTTCGATATATGCACCCATTTTTTTTAATCCTTGAAGAGTGGCATTCGTATCTTCGCTTGACAACGGGTAGTGAACTTCGCTTGCACTTTCAGTTAATGCCGCAATGATTAACGCACGGTGCGTTATGCTTTTTGACGGTGGTGCTTCTATAACGCCATTGAGTGTTGATTTTTTTATTTTAATTGATGAAAGCATGAAGATCACCTCTTAACTCACTAAAGGTTGTTCTAATTATTTGGAAATCAAAATATTCACGTTCCAATTTTTTGATAAGATTTTTCGTGTCGTGCTGGTTACAGACAGCAAAGAGTGAAGGTCCACCGCCATTGATGCCAATGGCTTTTATAGCAGCGTCAATAGTTAAATCTTTTACAATGTCGCGTGTTTCTGGGAAAATTTCTGAATACGCGTCTGTGTTTAATTGAATGGCTGAAATCACATTATTTTTTAAAATTTCCTTCAATGCTTTTGTAAGTAACTGTTGTGATACTTGTGATCGAAGTTCTTCTGTAAACGTTACTTTTGGTCGCTTTTTTTGGGGAATAAGGAGAAGACACTCCAAATCCAGAAACGGATTCTGACGCTGGAGAAGAATTTCATACGTTCGGTTTTGCGTTATGTTAAGGCCACCACAAGTACATGCCACAGCATCGTCCAACGCCCCCGTAACTGAAACATTTGCCTCCATAGATGCTTGTGCTCCCAATACAAGTGCATCTTTCAAAGTAAGAGGAATATGATAATGTTTGGTCAATGCAATTATGAGTGCTGATGCAACTGCGCTTGATGTTTTCAGCCCTCTTTCCGGCGGTAATGGTGATTGCGTTTGTACCTGAATGTTCCTTGGTAGATGCGGAAACATAGTGAAAAAACGGTGCAAACACGCTTCAACTAATGTAGTGTCGACTGTTGGTGGACTGACTTGAATTTGAAGTGTATCATGGGTGCAAACTGAGACCGTGGTCGGTATTTTTGTCCCTATTGCAGCTCCAAATTCAAAATAAATTGCATTGAGTATTGTTACTGCGGAGTAAACTGTTACTTTCACGTTATTGCGTTTCATGACGCTATGGTTCCTCCTTTTTTTGGGTACGCATAAATTTGTTGAAACATGCTGAACGATTGATTTTTTTCCCCGTCCAAATTTCAAAGGCGTCTACAGCTTGATGAAAGAGGAATTCTTTTCCGTCCCACGCCTTTAAACCGTTTCTTTTAGCTAATTGGATTAATTTCGTTTCAGCAAGGGGTAAATATGTAAGATCAAGAATAATTTCTGTGGCTCTAGGTATGGGAACAAGTTTCGTCGGGTTTTCATCTTTTAATCCTAATGATGTGGCGTTAATGTAGATATCAACATCAAATTTTGACATCTTCCGCTCATAGTCTCTTAAAGTTGTAAAAAAGATTTTGTCACGTAATGCTGGAGGAAAATCTTTAATTCGATGGGAAGACCGATTTACGATAATAACAGAGAAATCTTTTCTTACTAAACTTAGAGCAATAGAACGCCCCGCGCCACCGGCACCAAAAATTAAGGCGGAGGAGTAGACGTCCAACTGATTTGCTTCCAAAAATTTGGTAAAGCCGGTAACATCGGTATTATAGGCAACAATACCGGAGTCCGAAAACAAAAGGGTGTTTGTTGCATTTGTCAGTAAAACCTCGGGTGTAAATTCTGCAATAAATTTTAAAATAGCATCTTTATAGGGGAAGGTAACATTAATCCCACGAATTCCTATTGTTTTAAGAAAGGCAATAACATCACCTAAGTTAGTAGCATTTTTAACTTCAAACAAAAAATAACGTCCATTCAAGTCGAGACTTTCCCTTAAAATCCGGTGAATAATCGGAGATAAGGAGTGTCCAAGTGACTGTCCCAATAATCCCGTTAAAATTGGTGAATCTTCCGTTGTCGTTAAAAGAGCGTTTAATGTTGGAATAGAAAGTGCACCCTCTGAGTCAAGGCGACTAAAAACAATATATTGTCGCAATCTTTCGCCACAGTACCGTAGAACGTCTGCGGCATGATGTATTCCCAAAACAATAGCATTTACACACTTGCGGTGGAGGAATTTTACCGTTTTAATGGCATCAAAGGTATCATCGGGTCTTCCCACAAATTTAATGACAATTTGAGGGTGATTTAAAGGGATATTAAATTCTTTCAATTTATTTAAAAGTTTGAGCGCATGTTCGTACATTGGTGGAGAAAAAGTGTGTGTAGATAAGATGAAATGGACATTTGGATGTAAATCTT
>WAPZ01000251.1 GCA_015520535.1 Candidatus Heimdallarchaeota archaeon | reverse complement strand
TGGAAGATACTGAATACTGTTTGGAAAAACCATACTAAATTTATCTATTCTTGGTTAACTCAAGATGAAAAAGCCGCAGAAATTCTAAACTTGCGAGAATCTTATACCGTTATGTGTATCCCAATGAAATTTAAAGAAACTGTCGAAGATTTACTTAAACAAGTAAAAGAAGTCGGATCTTATAACGAAAAAAGAAGAATCCACGCACAAATAAAGTCATTTACTGTATCAATCCCGCTATGGGTTTTGTATGATGAGAGTTTTCAAAAAGATTTTTCCCTTTCATATCCACTAATAGATGTCGACTACAGCAAGGAGTTCGGGGTAGATCTAAGGAAAAAAAAGACATGTAACGAACAGAAAAGGCTCCAAAATGCATGAAAACTACCACATACAGACTCGTACGACCCACCCATGTTAAGTCTCATCATGTCCCCATAACTAGAACAGATATAAAAGATAGTTTCCTAAATGATTGCAACCCCTCAAGTACTGGCACTATTAGAGAAAATGCATTGAATTAGAGGGAAGTCTTGCGTTTTTGAGATGAAATTCAACTACTGAAACATACAGAACTACTGAGGGAAAGACGTTTTTATGAATCAAGAAATGAACGTTAAATATACTTTCCAGTAATTACGGTCTTTTGATGCTACAACAGTGCTAAAAATAATGCTATATCAAGTACCAGAGCACTAGCAACTCTCGTTCGAAAAAACTCATTCGTGACGGGTTATTGTTTAATAGTAAGTTGTTTTTTAATCACAGCATACATAACCCTGAGATAGAGATTAAAAAGTTCTGAAATGGCAAGATTTAATAAAAATGTTTCTTCAAGAGTGTTATTGGTGAAATTAATGAAGACTGATATTGATACAGATAATTCAAATCCTTCAATTAATCCCCTTTATTACCGGCGTTTAAACACGTTGCGAATCAAACTGGGAATTTTGCTGGTGCTTACAATTGTTTTAGGCTTGGGCTCCGTGGCATTTCATTATAAGATTCCTATTGGAGTCACCATCGCCCGTTATATATTACATGGAATTTCTATACCGGCTGGAATCTATCTTATCTTCAAGTTACTTCAAAAAGATTTTGAAGCTGAAAATGAGCTGCGTGAGCAATTTGGACCAGTTGTTGCCCATTATTTTAATAATCCTTTCCCTTCACTTCCTTATGCTCTTGGCTTTATAATATTGCTTGCTGCCAATTATATGATTGCTTCTAATGCATTATTTTTCGATTTTTTTGCCTTTTTTTCCGTCATTGCTGTCATTTTCATGGCAATGCGTCTTTATAATTTAAGAAAACAAATCAAAGAAATCGTTGAATTAACACGAGCATAAAAACTGCTTTAGGGAGTTTTTTTGGTGTCTTCTTTCATCTTACTTTTTTACCTTTAATCATTTCAATTTCTTTAAGCCGAACTGTGCTTCACACCTTGTTATTGTCGCCGCTCATATATGGCAAAATTATCATCGTCTGGCTGTATTTTGTTTTTTAATTTCTTGTAAAAAAGACAGAAGTTTTTTTCTTCTAATAATGACTGCTTTAGTTCAATTGCATCATTTTCTGCTTCTTCTAATACCCCATCTTTAGCCTTTTCTAAAAAAGACTGGGCTGAGGATTCATTCCATTTTGTGAGGATTTGCTCTACTAATTCACGGATTCTATGAAGCTTAAAAAAAATTAGTTCTTCTGCCAACGTTCTATCGAGTGTAACAGTCGTATCCATTTTGAATCCCTAGATATCTCACGATTTTAGGCGGTTTTCTATTTTCTTCTTAATGCCTTTCCTTCTTAAAACCTATCTATGCAAAGCTAATTTATAAAGGGCTCGCTTTTGGAATGAAGGTGTGTTGTTCGTTAATTAAGGTTCGGGTAAGAAGCATTAGTTGGATTGAAATCCTTCCCAAATTAACAGTTGTCAAGACACAAATTCAGAGGAGTTTTCTTCTATTAATAAAGCCTATTATTTCTGCTATTTCTCTGAAATTTTTGGCGTAATTTTGTTCGAGAAGTTCGATGAAACTTATTCTTCCTAAAAGGACATCCTCTAAGAATTCACTGGCTATTGGAAATTCGGAAGAGACTCTTTTAACTATTTGTGGGATATATTGTTCGTATTTGGTATAGACACGTGTATGAAGGCGGTCATCATATAAAATTCTGAGGCAAAATTCCACATCTTTTTTGGTGACGTGTGAGAGGTAGTTGAGACATTTTGCCATAATGACGAGCAATTTTTTTTGCGGAATTCTTCTTTCTGTATTCATAGTTTCTACAATTTTACCAAATAAATCGTCAATTCCTTCAAGAGTTTTATTCTTTTTAAAAGATGCTACAATTATCTTGGAATCTTTAAGCCATAAGTTCAATTCCATATCGGCGTAGGATGCGTTAACTTTAGCGGGTAAGACGGTATAAATTTGTTCCATCTCGGCGTATTTTCTTGTTATAAATTCCAAAAGGGGATACACACGCAAATTTTGTGGTGCTATAATTTCAAGAGCCCAATATTCTTTTGCATCCAATACTAAAAGGAGATTAAAGAAATTATGTTCGTTTGGGTTGGGAAAACGCTCTTGAAGGATTTTGAAGGTAGGTTTTAGGCGTTGCCGTGGAAATTCTTCTTTTTTCTTTATTTCTTCAGAATATGCATCGACATATCCCCGAAAGTAGCCGGCGTGATCCACAAGAACTACATTGATATGACGCTCCATATTGGAGGAACTGGTATGTGCGACGCGATATGTAGTTAGCTGCATCCCAAAAAAGCTTTCATGTTGGGTTTTTGATAGAAACGTTTGAGGATCATTAATGTTAAAAGATATTTCGGTGTTACATAATTTACATGGGAATTTTGTGGTAAAGAGCTGAAAACTCATTTCCAAAACACCTTATTTTCTTTTAGCCACGTCATAAGTTCCGGAATACCCTCTCCCGTCTTACAACTGACTTCAAAATACTTAATAATTCGCGGCTCATTTTCAAGTACCATCTTCACGAGGGCCTCATCGATATTACTTTCTAAATCAATCTTATTTTTTATCAAGACGTAATAGGGAGGCTTAGATAAATCTTTTTCGTTGATGTCCGAAGATGATTCTATTATTTTTAGCCATTCTTTTAGATCTAATAACGATTGGAGATTATTATTTGCAAAGATAAGAAATATTATATCAACACCACCTAGAGTTAATTGTTTTAACTCCTTTAATGCATGAACTGGCAAATTTAATTGGCCTGAAATATCATAAATAAGATATGAATGCTCTAAATTTCCTCCCTCGTTTAGTACTTTAAATGCGTCGATTTCAAGAAAAGGTGTACGATGATATTCTAGGGTATTATTCCCTAATTCTTGCAAACTTTTGCCATTTTTTAAGACCATTAGGAGACTGGTTTTACCTACTGCGCCAGAGCCAGCCAAGACAACTTTTGTAATTCTTTTTTTCGTTTAATGACATTTAGGAAGTTTTCCCTTGTCTTCGCCATTTTTAGCAACTCATTATGCTGTAAAATTCTTCTTTGTTTGATGTTACATGTCTTTTTTTCTGTATAGACGTTTATTTAGAAGATGATATCTATTGTGGTCTTCTCAAAACGGTTTTAAAAGTTAACGGATGAAAATCTATGTTTTTATGAAAATCTATCAAAAGTTATATAAGAATGGACTTTTCCAAAATCTATCCTTGTCCGTACCGACACCAGCTTGTATTAACTGCAACCAGTGTGGGAAACTGAACACATACTACAGGTTTTTTTAAGATGGTCGGATTAACAGACCGATGTGCTGTACTGCAGAGCGTTTTTTATTCTTTTAGGTGTTTTCTGACATTTATCCTCGGTTTTTGTGGTCGATCATTTAATCAATCTTGTTTTTTTTTGCTTGGAAGGAAAAGGGTAAAAGGGTAAATGCAACTGGAAAGCTGATAGTGTGGTGGAATTAAAAGGAAAAAGACTAAGCAAAAAAAACTAAAACAAAATCCAGTAAGTGTGGATCACAGAATGTGCGGTAGAAAAGGACTGGATGTTTGCTTTTTGGGTAGTGATGTGTGTGTTACATGTGACCGTGCTGGTAAATGAGCGGGCATTCAATTTGTTATTGAAAGTCATGTCAGCTCGCGATCTAGTGACATTTGGGCTGAAAGTTCAGCGGTTTGTGGCGTTGGAGGTGTGGAAGGAATATACGGCTCAGGTGAGTCATCGCGGGGCGGATATTGTATCCGAACATCATGGTGCGGCGGAGGTCAAATATTTTACGTGGTCAGAGCCACTTTTTTTGCGTGCCTTTCGTAGAGCACTTATACAATATAGAGGTAAGATTCCATATCTAGTGCTAGTGAGCATTGTCTTATTTTTTCCCCAAAGACAGGTTGACACAACATCAAGAAAACCTTTTTATATGAGGTTGGAAGAAGCTGTTATTGTTTGGAGTGGTGATTGGCGAGATGTCAGAAGTAACAGAAGAAGTGGATGTGGGAAGGACCTGGCGTGAATTTGTGCGCGAAGCACAAAAACAGATGCCAGACCATGAGATTGTGGGCTTAGACCCGGATGAAGTTTTCTTAGCCTTCCAGATGTATAAACTGCAAAAATATGGCGAAGAACAAAAAAAAGTAATGCAAATGCAAGACGCGTTGAAGCAGAAGCAAGAAGAGTTGGAAAGAAAACAAGAAGAATTGTCGCTTCAATTAGAAGCGTTAGCAGAGGGGCAAAAGCAGTTTCAGCGAGTTGTAGAAAATAATTTCACTGAATTACGTGGACTGATTGCCGATTTGATTCAATTACTAAAGAAAAAGGAATAGAACGTTAGGGTAGAAGCGCCTAGTAATTGTTTCAGCCGCTCGTGAATTCTGCCGATTTGGCTGTTTATTTATTGTCTTTTTTATATGTTTAATTTCTTAATTTTTTGCCAAGGTTTTTTTCGTATTGGATTAGTTGTCCTATGGGCTTTTTTAACAGCAAATTAAGGATAGTTATCGAACACTGGTAAAAATTCGTGACTAAAAAATTGGTATTAGAATTTCTAACGATATCACACTTTTTGATGCGCTTGCGTTCGTTACGTTAGGGGAAGAAAAGAATATGTAAAGATTTCCGGTGTCCGAAAAAAAGAAACTTGACTTAGTCTAGCTAGATGCTTAAAAAACCATAACATCACTAGATATGTTGTTTCCGAAAATACAAACGCACTGCCGGAAAAACAATCTGAAAATATTTTAACGTCGTTTTCTAAACTAACATTTGAACTACGTTTTAGGCGACGACATTTTAGGCGAAAAATTTAAATCAAAAATGTGAGAAGGGGAATGAGTTTTATTGAATTTCAATGGTGCATAGCCAAGCACTAAATCGGATACAAAAAGGGTGACAAACGTGCTAAAAAAAATACATGCTTGGATAGAACTCATTAAATTAGGAAATATCACTGCAATTCGAAAAGAAATTAATACCTTTTTTAGAGGGAACATTATTAGAGTTCTTCAAGAAGAAGGATTTTTTAGCTACTTAAAAACTCCTCGAACCGTTGAAGAAATCGCCGCGCATTTTCAGTGGACAGACATCAATTTTTTGCATGAACTACTAGAGGTGTTGGTAGAAGATCGCACGCTAAAAGAAATAGTGAATGAAAGTCCTAAATATCAGACAAATGAGCCCTTAGATACCAGTTGGGTTGTACCACGAATTTTTGATGATGCCATGAAGGATTTATGGATTAATCACGCTAAATTTTTACCAAAAAGACTTAGTGGACTTTATCTACCCTTTACTGGTGGATTTAATCTTTTTAACTGGGATAATATATTAACAAACAAGATTTATGAACAAATTAGAAGAGCTGCTTTTGCCTTTTCCGGAGCACTAAAGTATCGTGGCAAATTTCTTGATGTCGGCTGTGGGAATGGCTATGGTACCGCCGCAATTTGGTCTTATTACTATAAAAAAGGCGCATTTTCGTCAAAAAGCCCCAAATCATCCATTGAAATCATTGGAATGGACGTGAACCAAGAATTGTTAAGGATTGCCAAGGAAGAATTTCCGTTACATCTGAAAAAACACCTCACTACAAAAGATATTGAATCTGCGTTGAAACTGGAAGCTACGTTTCCAGAATTTGCGGAAGGTTCCGCAACCGCAATACCGTTTGACGATGAAACATTCGACATGGTGTATGCGTCTCAAGTGCTCCATTGGACCGACCCGCACACAGCAATAAAAGAGATGCTACGAGTGACTAAAAAAGGTGGTCTTATCTTTGGCACCCAAAATTTCTATCCACAAGCTAATAAGTTTAATAATCTACACTTTAAGGTGGTTCAAGGTGCTCATGGCTTTTTCCATAAAAAAGAATTAGTCCAATGGGCATTAGAAGAAGGCGCTAAAAAAGTGGAGTTTGCCACACCCATAAGTTTGTTTGTCATCAAGAAATAATTTCATACCACTCCACATATCTTAGAGACCCACGTGCTAAGAAATTCAGCTAACATTGGGCACTCTCCTTATCTCCACCACCCTACCATTTAGTGGCGAATTCATTTTTCGGTTATTTTTGAATCTCATTTTTATAAATTACAATCTATGTGTGCCTATACAGTCAATCTTAATTCAAATAATTGTTAAAATCCAATCTTTCACCGAATTTTGCTTAAAAGAAAATTTGTCATGAAAAACTTTACTCACTATTTTTTAGATTGTACATCCAGATTGTAATCC
>WAPZ01000250.1 GCA_015520535.1 Candidatus Heimdallarchaeota archaeon | reverse complement strand
CCAAGTAAATGTCTCACTTCCTTCAATTTTGACGAACTACGATCTAAAATACACACCGTTCCATCGGAAAGTCCTAAATAAATAGCTTCTTGATCTACAGCTAATGAATTTACGGCAATGTCCTCTTGGATGCTCTTAATTTCGACATTCAGCTTTTGATCTAAAGTAAAGGCATCTAAAACAACTATTCTATTTGTATCACCCGCCAAAATTATTTCGTTATCCGTCACCGCCAAAACTGTCAAGTCAGAACTTGGAATCACCTCTTTCATAATACGGCGATGCGTAGTCGCTTCCCACATATACAGCATCCAATTGTGCGGAGCCAGCCCACAGATATTTTTTCCGCCCAATGCAATGGCTTCTACTTCAAAAGGTTCATCGCCTGTATCTAAAAGCTTCAGCAACTCCCACGAATTTCGATCCCAAACCTTGATATAATTTGAAAGCTCTAATGAATATAAGGCATGATCATTACTTATTACGCTCGACACTGAACGATCATGCCCCCACAACACCCCCAGTAAGTTTCCACTACTTTTATCCCAAATGTGAATAAAAGGCTCGTCTGCACTGCTGTAAAGATATCTCTTATTTACAGAAAGTGAATTAATGCTTTCAACATGACATACCCTTCCTTTATGCAATGGTGCTCCTATTAATCTGTCATCTGGTAAAATAGTCATGAATATCTCCTTCTTTACAATCCATTACATCATGCGTATGCTTTTTTAAAAGAAAATTTAAATTTTGCTAACCAGAAAAAATGAAACTTATTTCTTTCATAGCGTTAGATTCCCATTACGCTAAATAAAAGAAGTTGTTGAGATTCATCTAACTATCTCTTATGTTTATCCCATAAAAGGCGCGTTAAAAATGTGATAAAATATAAAAAGATGACGGATGATTTCACACAATTATGACAGCAGAAATTGCCGCTATATTCCGTGAAGTGGTAAGGAAATAATAGCTAGTAAAAATATTTCGTCTGTCATCATAGGAAAAACACGTGTTCTTATCAGATTATCTGCAATTATAAGTTGCTTTTCCATGTAAAAGTCATTGTATTAAATCGAGGAAAAGGATTTTGATTGTTAAAACTCATGCTTAACGCAAGTTTAACCTTTTACTGTATGTTTGTGATTCAAAAAGATTTTTAAAGGAAAAACGGTGAAGAATGGATGAAACCGTGTGCATAGTTTAGTTTTCATGAAAGTACCACCTAATATACGGAGAGAGCGGAATGCCAAAGACCTATGATCGGTTATTAAAACGAATGTTTAGGCAAGTAGGGAGAGTCTTTCTCAAAGCCATGTTACAGATCGAAGCCACACAAGTAGAAGTGTTACCTCTTGAGATACAGACTATCGAGGAGCGTGCGGTCGATTTTTTGGCAAGGATTAGCACACCGGAGAAGAAGGAGTTTGTGGTGCATCTGGAGTTTCAAGTAACAAATCATCCACAGATGCATTTAAGAATGCTCCATTACTTAGTACACATAAAAAGTGAGATTAGCGAAACGATTCCAGTCATCCAAGCACTCATTTATTTCGGGAAGACACGCCTCACAATGAAGCACCAAGTTACCAATACGGCACCATATACCTCCTTATCCTATAAATACATTATTGTAGACCTTTCACGAGAAGATCCACAAAAGTATTTAGCCGCAACCGCTCCAGAAGTGTTTATCTTTGCCGTGCTTACTAATACCGCTGACAAAACGACAGAGATCATGCATGAAGTACTAAGACGCCTCAAAGCGCACGTGCCCCCAGAACAACGCACGGAAATACTACTGACGTTAGACTTTTTAACCGGTTTACGGGAAGATTTACGAGAGATATTTGAAGTGGAGGCGGAAAAAATGGGCTTAAGTATTGATGTAAAAAAATTAGCCAGTTATCAGATGGGTGAAAAAGCAGGTTTGAAAAAAGGTTTAGACGAAGGGTTGAAAAAGGGCAAAAAAGAAGGGCTGAAAAAAGGAGTTGTGCGTGCACTTCGAATCAAGTTTGGCCACGAAACAATAGAAAAACGTGGCTTAGAAGAGCGGGTTCAGCAGATAGAGGATATAAGTATGCTGGAAGCCTTATTGGATTTCATAGAACAAGCACACACAATCGAAGAAATCGATTATTTTTTAGAAAAAACACCATAGGTACAAGTGTACAAGTAAGGTTGGCGTTAAGCACACTCTTTATCTTATTTTTCTTTTTCTTTACGTGGAAGTCGTCGCATTCAATGGTAAAATTTAAAATTCAAACGCTTGGTGGTAATGAATTAGTGGCCATCATTTTCATCTGTGAAAATAACCTTGCGTTTTTTTAAGAATAGCGGATGAGAAGTCAAGTAGGGATTTTAATCTAGAAATTTAGTTATAAAATCGTTTTATGCATGAAGTTATTTTATAGAGATTTGGTGCGTCAGTATGCCCTTAAAATCCGTCACAAATGGCATTATTTTAAGTATCATTATTTTTTCATGGGTTTTCACGTTTATTGGTCTTTCTTTTGCGTTTCATCAGATGGGCGTAATTGATCTTACGCCAATTTATGGGAGTCGAACACCTACTCATATTAACGCAGTCATCTATATCGATGCACTGACGACACCATTGGTTTATAATGTTACTTCTGTCACCGCTGAAAATGGCACGCCGTTGGCGGTCGATTCTTTTGTGGCACGAGAAACCATAGTTTCCGAGGGACAAGAATATCTTGTTTATCGTAACTTAACATTACAACGAGGAAAAATCTATAAATTGGTGTTTTTTGCTGTTGAGACAACCCACGGACTGTATGTGGAAGGACTCCTTGATTATCAAGGGCGGATTATCAATCTTGTCTTAAAAGAAGGTCATCAATACGTCATTTACCTCCAACCGAAAAAAACGGGAACCTATCGGTACGAATGTAACTACTTCTGTTCGGTGACTATCCTCGAAGGTGACGAAATGGAAGGCACTATCACAGTTACAGAATAATTCAACCGTATATCCTATTTTTTGTTTTTTCTCTTCGTTAATGGGGGTTTAAGAGAAAATTCAACCCTTATTTTTCAAGAAAGCATATTTTATTCTACAGTTTTTTGAAAAAAAGTTTAGACCAATTTTTTGCCAACAATCTTTCTTAATGATTCTAGTGGGCATTTATGATGCCAAACAATAAAAAAATAAGGTAGGAAGAAAATACGTAATGCGCATTTTGTGGTGTTATAGGAGATTCATGCCACATTGTTCGCAGAAAATTGCATCAGGATCGTTGAGGTGACCGCATTTTGGGCATCTGGGGAATGAATCTTTGTCATATTGAGAAATGAGACTTTGATCTTCATATTTAATCGTAGGATTCGATGTTTCCTT
>WAPZ01000249.1 GCA_015520535.1 Candidatus Heimdallarchaeota archaeon | reverse complement strand
CTTTAAATAGCGCAGCAATGCTTCTTTAAATAACTAAATTTAATCTATTTTAAGCTTGTTGAGCATGTTAAAGTTACATAAGGAGAAGTTGTATTTAAAGGGCTTTCTAACACTTTTTTTCTGGATTTAGGTGATTTATTATCTCTATTTTTCAAAAAAAAGATATTTTAGAAAAATGGTCTTAAAACAAAGGTTTTTAAAGTCGGTTAACAATAGTGAAGATCGGATAGAAGCTTAACGTATGTTAATTTTTGATAGAGATGTGTGGTGTTCAAAACTATCAAAATGCTACTGAAGGGAAGAAACAGTTTAAAGCGGAATAAGGATGTAAAAACTCAATGTTTAGTGCCAGTTCGATAAATACCGACAATGAAATTTTATTTGAAAAAATGAACAACCTACAGCTGCGACAATCAGAGTTAGGCATAGTTCAGCAGATAGGAAACACGCCATTGATTAGGATTCGTCGACTGACACCAAAAAACCGGAAAGTTGAGATTTATGCTAAAGCTGAATGGCTGAATCCCGGTGGTTCAGTTAAGGATCGACCCGCATGGTTTATGATTCAGCATGCCATTGCCACTGGTGAACTAAGACCCGGAAAAATCATTTTAGATGCAACTTCGGGGAATACGGGCATTGGATATGCAATGATTGGAGCGGCGTTAGGATATAAAGTTAAATTATGTTTACCACAAAATGCCTCACCAGAACGAATTCGTCTTTTACGAGCGTATGGGGCGGATTTATGTTTAACAGATCCGCTGGAAGGAACTGATGGTGCGATTGAGGTGGCAAGGAAACTGGTGGAAGAAGAACCGGAGCGTTATTACTATATAGACCAGTATAATAATCCATGGAACTGGAAAGCACATTACTATACGACGGGTAATGAGATTTGGCAGCAAACAAATGGTAAAGTGACTCATTTTGTTGCCGGTTTAGGGACAACTGGGACGTTTTGTGGTGTTGTTCGACGTTTAAAAGAATATAATCCGGTGGTTCGTGCGATTGCTGTCCAACCGGATTCACCCTTTCATGGAATTGAAGGGCTAAAACACTTAGAAACTGCAATAGTTCCGGGAATTTATGATGAAACCTTGGTTGACGAACATATCTCCGTGAGCACGGAAGAAGCACGTCAAATGATGAGACAATTGGCAAAAGTGGAAGGGCTCTTTGTCGGGACCTCATCTGGTGCAGCGTTGGCAGCGGCACTAAAGATTGCTGACAAAATAGATGAAGGTGTAATTGTTACTATCTTTCCCGATCGCGGTGATCGTTATTTATCAGAATTAGTGGACGAGGAATGAAATATGACGCTTATAATCCCAAAAAAGGAATTAGATAAAATAAAGCAACACGGAGAAGAGACTTATCCGTATGAATGCTGTGGTGTTCTGATCGGCATACAAGATTCTTCCCCAAAAGTGCTGGAAGCACGACGAATGAAAAATGTCAATACAGAATTGCCAGAAAAAAGATATAGTATTGATCCACTGGAATTGTATAAAGTCTTTCAAGAGGCCGACGAACGGGGTTTACAGATTATTGGAGTCTATCATTCACATCCTGATCATCCGGCAAAGCCGTCTAAATTTGATTTAGAACATGCTTTACCCAATTGGTCATATATTGTGTTATCCGTGGAAAAAGGAAAGGCTGCAGCAATAAATTCGTGGCGTCTTTCGCCCGATCGTAGCCATTTTGAAAAGGAAGAACTTCAAATTATTGAATAATCATAAGGTACAAACTAACTAATCCGTTAAACTGAAAAAAGGCAAAAAAAAGAGCTAAAGATATAGTATAGGTGAGAAATATGGCACAAGATGCAACTACTAGTGTGAAAAAACAAAAAAATAGTGTTACTATTTGGATACCCGCTCCTTTACGGGCGTATGTGAATAATCAAAAAAAGGTGCAGATTGAAGGGGCAACCGTCGGAGAAGCGTTACACCGTTTGGTGACGGAATATCCGCTATTGAAAAAACATTTATTTAAAGAAGACGGTTCCCTACGCAATTTTGTCAATATTTACTTGAATGAAAAGGATATTCGTTCTTTAAATCGCTTGGAAACCCCACTTGCAGAGGGGGATGAATTACAGATAATTCCGTCCATTGCTGGCGGAGGTATGGAGTGAAATGGAAAAAATGCAGATTGAAACGACACAACTTGAAAAAGAGTCCTTGCCGGATCTCACTCAACGGGAAATTTCGCGTTATAGTCGACATTTGTTGTTGCCGGAAGTGGGTATTGAAGGCCAAAGAAAATTAAAACAAGCGAAAGTATTGATAGTTGGAGCTGGAGGTTTAGGTTCGCCAGTTTCGTTATATTTAGCCGCAGCTGGTGTCGGAACGCTTGGAATAGTGGATTTTGATATCGTTGATGAAACAAACCTCCAACGACAAATTCTCTATACAACAGAAGACGTGGGAAAACCGAAATTAGAACGTGCAAAAAAAAGATTACAAGCACTCAATCCCGAAATTACTATAAAAACCTATGAAACACCCTTAACGTCAGAAAATGCCCTTGAAATTATTAAAGACTATGATATAGTAATTGATGGCACCGATAACTATCCAACACGATATTTAGTAAATGATGCGTGCGTACTGTTGAACAAACCAAATGTATATGGTTCAATATTTCGTTTTGATGGGCAAGCCTCAGTATTTTGGGCTGAAAAGGGTCCTTGCTATCGCTGTTTGTATGCGGAACCGCCGCCACCGGGACTAGTGCCGTCATGTGCGGAAGGTGGTGTGCTAGGCGTCTTACCGGGATTAATTGGTGCAATTCAAGCAACGGAAGCAATTAAACTCATTATAGGTGAAGGTGAACCGCTTATAGGACGATTATTAATCTTGGATGCTTTAGACATGCGTTTTAGAGAAGTCAAATTGGAAAAAAACCCGCAGTGTCCAATATGTGGAGAAAACCCTACGATTAAAGAACTCATCGATTATGAACAATTTTGCGGTATTTCACCCACACCCACTGAACATCTTGGCAGCTCTGATGAAATCACACCAGAACAATTAGCACAACTCCTTCAAAATGGCGTTCCAATCCAATTAATTGATGTAAGAGAGCCACATGAACGCAAAATCAGTAAGATAGAGCCCTCTCTTCTTATTCCATTAGCAATGATTCCAGAACAAGCAAAAGCGCTTGATCGTGAACGCTTAACAGTCGTATATTGTCGAACCGGTGGCAGGTCAGCACGAGCAACCGAAATACTCAAAGATCTTGGTTTTAAAAATGTAAAAAACCTCATCGGCGGCGTAAACGAATGGGCACGAAAAATCGATCCAAAACAACCCATTTATTAGCAGCTTAACTAAAATTCTTTCCTTCTTTTTTCTCTCCATTAATACTTAATCTCAATTGTGCTTGTTATTATTTTTTTAAAAAGAAAAAGATGATTTACTCTTTTTTTGGATTGTTTAGATTGCTTATCTAGAGCTTCAGTTATTTTCGCCGTTATTTTAGTGTCTTCACTAGTG
>WAPZ01000248.1 GCA_015520535.1 Candidatus Heimdallarchaeota archaeon | reverse complement strand
TCTCGTGTTGCGAAAAGAAGACCAGAACAGTATAGACGCGAAGTAATTAGAAAAGCACGAGAAACAATAAGAACTGCTAAACAGACAGAACCTCCTCAATTAGCCTCTATAAAACAACAAATCGCACAAAAAAGAATCGAAATAGCAAATCTTAACCGTCGATACCAACAGTTAAAGCAGCGTTATCAACAACAAAGACAGCAGCAGCAACAATAAAAAATTGGCAAAAATCAATTAATAATATTAGTGGTATCAAGTAAATTCTTACAAAACAATCAATAGGAGGTTTAGAAATGATTTTAAATTTTTCTACTACTCCACCTACAAAAGAGACAAAAAACACAGATAGTAGTATCCCTCAAGAAAACAAAGAACATGTTAGTATGAACGATATCACAGATGATACAATTGTTGATGTTCGAAATATGTCACACGACGATTATCGTTCATATAAAAAGCTATGTAAAGATTTTAGAGTAGAATACTTCCCTTCAACATTACCAATTGAAAGAACGGCTAGAGATTGGGACTTATATTATTATACTACTTATAGTAAAGAGTTTTTGAAAGACAATGAAATTCATGTTCAACGAGGCGATTGTGTGTATTATATCATCGGAGACATTGCTCACGTAAAAAGGGGACCATTTACTTTAAAAGATTCAAACGCTGACATCGCAACTGTTGTTAGAGGATACAATCCAGATTCAAGAACAGCGTCAATTTATCAAGTATCAACTACATTACCATACGTTAACGGTTGCTCAACAAAGCAAATTTTTCCGCCCGAACGTCCAGGAGATCCTACCTTACAGCTACTAAGAATTCCACCTTATTCTGCAGAACAAGCACATCACATACATTCAACGACTCGAGTCGTTTATGTATACAAAGGTAGAGGTGTAAGTGTTGTTGGAATGGAACAGAAAACAATCAGGACACTTCTCGTTCCTGGAATGATTTGTATTCTTGATCCAATGAGCCCACATCATTTCGAGACACCGTTTGGTGAAGAATTAGTAGTTGTACCACTTCATATCTGGAGTTCACCGGGTTCGATAGAATATAATCATCCAATGTTCAACGGTACACACCTTATGAGCCAAAAATAAAAAGAAAGCCCGCTTAAGCGGGCTTTCTTATTGTATAAGAATCATTAAAAATTATTTTTCTGGTTCACCTTGCCATAATATCTCATAACCAAGTTCTTTGGTTTCTTCAACAAATTCTAGTAACTCTTTAAACTTCTCAGTAAAAATTTTATCTCTGTGTGACTGCTCATGCTGGTCAAATGATCTCCAATATGTAACAATAACCAAATGATCTTCTTCGGACTTATCTTCTGTCACCGACCCTTCGTCAGAAATAAAACCAGCATACTTCATAACTTGGCCAGCTATAAACCCTCCTTGTTCATCACCGTATGTGTTTTTAACAATATTACAAAGTTCACCTAGTGTAAGCTCAACGTCCTCGATCGTAACACCAGGTTTTAGTTTAACGACATTGAATAGCATTACACAATCGTAAGGTATAGTGATTGGATCAAACATATTAATTACCTCCTATTTTGCTAAGTTATTTATTGACAAAATTATACCGTGTTTTTATTTTGTAAACAACTGCTTCTCAGTTATGATACGAAATTTCCAGCCGCGTTGTTTGCAATATTTCAAAGCAGCTTTCCATTTTGCTCTGTTTGTAACATATGTTGCTGCTTCTTGCAACTGTTGGATTTTTCTTTTGCCTCGCTTTGAAGGAAAGGTTACTTGATTTGATGGCTTTACTTCCCACACTTCGGTGATTATATTTCCTTTTTTGTCTTTGTATTTCACCCAATAGTCAGGATAGTATTTTCTTACACGTCTACGAACAGGATCATAATATTCAATTGCAATTTCTTCTGATCCCCATTGTAATATGCTAGGGGAAAGATCTAAAAACCGATGGATTTCTAGTTCCCAAGAACTCATGTAGCGAACAACATCCCGGTTACCAATGTATTTTTCTTTGTTTTGAATTGGATAGTATCCTTGTGCGAATTTTGTCCGGCGACCGTGCATAATTTAATAATTTTCTACAACAGCAAGACCAGCTTTCAATAATTCTTCAGTTAGGAGGTATTGCTGTGTTTCTTGTTCTGTTTCGACAACTTTTACTAAATCTCCGAGAACTCTACCATACTTACCAAGTTTTGCTTTTCCTTTTGTTAAATAACTTTTCAAGAAAAACTTGACATTTTTGTTATCGAAATCACTAACAAATTTTTCAACAAATTCTTTTGATACTAATCCTTGTGGACGTTCTTCTCCTCTTACTTCGGGCGCGTTAATTCCTGCCAATCGTACTCTGACAGAAAGAAAAACAGAAAACCCTAAGTCAACAAGAACATCCACTGTATCTCCATCAACAACTTTTTCAATTCTTTCAACCGGAAAAATCCAAACTGTTTCGTGATCTCTCATTGTTCTCTCCTTTATTATTCGATTGATTTTGCGTGGTATTGTTCGAGAGCATCAAGTAATGCTCTTAATACAGAACTGTCGAGAAGGTGATTAATTTCGCTAAATTTGCCTTCCTCCCAAAATTCAATCATTTTATCTAGATATTCACGGACCTTAAATTCAGCACGATCTACACGTAATGTTCCGTAACCTGGTACGTGAATAACGTCTAGATCCAGTTCGATTAAGAATTTATTTTTCATTTGTATCTCCTCGATTCCAAAGTATTTATTTCCAGATAAAAAGAAAGCCCGCATAAGCGGGCTTCTCGATTTTTATTTGAGCTATTATTACAGAACTTCTACTGTATTGTTGACAATTTTTACCGGGCTCACCCAAACTCCCTTAACGTAGCCACCACCTTCCTTGAGTCTATTTGAGATCGTTGTTCTAAGATTGTCACTACCGTTCCCGCTCAGCTGCCTACTAAGAGCACGAATAGAACGGAAAAGACGAACACTACCTTTAGTGGGTTCGATCATACATACAGGTGTATTACGCATATTTTCACCTCCTAATTAAGTCTGTTAACATATGACGTAAGTAATTATCAACTAACCCTGTTTCGAAAATAACTCTAGTAATAGTTGACTATAATTTCGTAACAGTATATAGTTTGTAATCATACTAAAAAAGTTGTAGACGCGGAGAGAAAAATATGAACAATGATAAAATAAAATTAATACGAACAAGAAATAAAAGAAATGG
>WAPZ01000247.1 GCA_015520535.1 Candidatus Heimdallarchaeota archaeon | reverse complement strand
GTTACACTCTTATTGTGGTTAATGAGTTATATTTTCGGCAGTTTGATGTTTAGTTATTTGTTAGCAAGAATATTTGGCGTAAATTTGTTGGTAGTGGGAACGAGAAACCCGGGTGGAATGAATGCGTGGCGTCAGGTTCATCCTTTAGTTGGTATTGTTGGTGGCGTGGCAGATGTGTTAAAGGGGACCTTTGCAATTTATCTTAGTATGTTTATTGGGTTGAATCTGATTAAACTAAGTGACAGTTTTTACAATGAAGTCATAAGAGAATTAATAATAATTGGTTCGGGTATATCAGTGATTATAGGACATCAAAAATCCCTCATATTATGGTTATTTGAGAAAAAATGGATTGGTGGGAAAGGGCTATCTGTTTTTGGGGGCATAATTTTAGCGTTTTCTTGGATCGCATTTATTCTTCTTTTTGCTGTATTGATGGGGTTATTACAGATTCCTAAAAAATTGCTCAAGGCAAAAACGAACATTGGTGCTAATATTGTTGTAGCAGTTTCCAGTCTTCCCGTTATTTGGTATTTTACCATGGATTTGGCGGCAGTGTTTACACTGTTATGTGGGATTTGTCTGCTAGCGTATGCCGATAAAGAGACGTTGCAAAATATAGCACATCAATTACGATCTTCTCTACTGGGACGTTCTCATAGCCAAACACAAAATGGTTCGGGACTAATGACAACAAAGACAAGTGTACCACTAAAAACGGATTATATCACAGATGTAGCACTAGAATTCGAGAAAAAACACAAAGAAAATCAAATTAGTCTGACGCTTGACGATTTTATTAAGATTATTCAAAAATCTTTGGAAAATATTGAACGTTTAGAAGAAAAAATAAACTTCATCAATGTATTTCCCGTTCCCGATGGTGATACGGGTACAAATATGAAAGAAACCTTTAAAACCTTCTTAAGTTTTCTTAATGCATTGAAAAACAAAAAAAGCGATTCCACAAATTCAATGCTGCTGACGTGTCAACTTATACAAGATGAAATCATTAAAATGGGTCATGGAAATTCGGGTTTAATATTCACTCAGTGGTTAGACGGAATAATTGAATCACTTTGCAAAAAAGAGCCAATAAGTCCTTACAATCAAAAATATGAGAATATAGGAAATTATGCGCTCTTAACGTTTAATATAACGGAGCTAATAATCGCATTTAAAGAGGGCTATACACGAGCTTACACAGCAATAAACAATCCCAAAGAAGGGACGATTTTAACAGTAATGCGGCATTTAGCTGAAATAGATATTTATCAGAAATTAAAAGACGAACAAAACACATTATCGAACAAATATTACTGTATGATACTAAAGACAGCGTTAGAAAGTCTGAAAGAAACACATCAAGGCATGGAAAAACTGGCAGGGGTTAAAGTCATTGATGCTGGCGCGTTAGTTTTCACTATTTTTATTAATTCCTTCATTTCTTATTTATTTTCAGATATAAGCATTGAACACGAATTAGTACAACTGGTACAACAATATAACAGTTTAGATTTCTCACAGCTCACCACAACACCGCAAGGGGAGCAAGAAACCTTTTGTCTTCAATTCACAGTTGAAATTCCCCAGAAAACAGACATAAAAGAAATAAAACGTAAATTGGAGTCTTATGGGAATTCCATAAAAATAGCAAAAAGAGGAATGCTTTACAGAATTCACATTCACACCACCACACCAGAAGAAGTATTAGACCATGAATTTGGCGATTTTGAGATTGCAGACATTAACATTGATAACATTAATGAACAAATTGCACAACTGATGAAAAAAAGTGATAAAAAATGACTGAGGCAGTCAAATATGCTATAGTTATCGATAATAGTGCCGATTTGCCAGCAAATTTTCTAACAAGGTACGCCAATATATACGTTGCAAGAAATCTCATTCATTTTCATGATACCACCTATTTTGCCACCGAACTCAGCCTTAAAGAAATTTTTAAAGACGTAGATACAGCAAATACCTTTCCCAAAACCTCGGCACCCCCGCTTTCGGAGTTCATTACGTTATTTAAGAAATTAATTCCAACACACACCGCGGTATTTGCAATTTTACCACCGGAACGTTTAAGTGCTTCCTTAAAAACCGCACTATCGGCTAAAAATGAACTTTCTGCAGAAGATCAGAAAAAGATTTTCGTTATAAATTCGCATCAAGGATCAATTGGTATTGGTGTGCTAGTAAAATGTCTACACGACCTAATTCAAGAAAAAAAGACAGAAAAACCTGCCGACATAGCACAAATAATTGAAGAAATCGGGAAACAAATCACTCTGATTGGAACGATTCGAACACTGGACTATCTCCTTAAAGGTGGGAGAATTGGAAGAGCTAAATGGTTGTTAGGGTCGTTATTGAAATATCAACCCCTTTTTCAATTAAAAAATGATGAAGTACAACCATTAGGCCGAACAAGAAGTCGTGAAAAAGCACTC
The DNA here is from genome assembly GCA_015520535.1 of Candidatus Heimdallarchaeota archaeon. Taxonomy (GTDB): domain Archaea; phylum Asgardarchaeota; class Heimdallarchaeia; order Hodarchaeales; family S146-22; genus S146-22. The sequence continues at coordinate 2,066 of WAPZ01000247.1, read as the reverse complement.
AAACTTTTAGTGGAACATACCTTAACACACATTCAAACGGAGACAAAACTTTGTAAAAACATTATTATAATTGGGCATGTGTTGGCTGAAGAGGAGGCCTTAACGTTAAAAAATACCTTTACATCTCAGCTTTCTGACCTTGAAATTGAAATCGCAGAAATGAATTCATTAGTTGGAATTCATACCGGACCGGGCACAATTGCAGTTGCCTATCTTTCATAGCAATCATTAAAATTTCTATAAAATGATGAAAATGCCATTAGATCCAATATCTTTAGAAGAAGCACGTTTAAGATGTACAGTGTGCCATGGACGCCGAGAATTATGTCATGAACCAAGATGCCCGGTTATCTTGAAATATAAATCTCTATTACCAGTTGCAAAAAAAATTCAAAATATACCGCGAGAATTTTCTTCATTATCACCTCCGTCGATTTTTGTCGGAAGAATAGGATATCCCAAAGTTTTTGTTGGGCCGATGCTCACGCTTGAAAATGAAACAGAAAATGTTGCATTTTTAGATCAGCCGGAATCTTGGTATGGTTTGTCACTAGAAAAGATTGCGACTTTACGGGCATTGCTCACCAGAACTCGTACAGAAAATGCGGTTAATGTTAACATAAACAATACACAAGGCATTAAAATAGTTGAAGTCTCTCAAGAAGCTGCTCTCTTTGAAAAACCACCAGAAATCGAAACAGAAATTATTAAACGCCCTAAACTAGATTTAACATTTGACAAATTTTCACAACCACTTGGTCCCATTTCCCTTGTAAAAAAAATACAAATTGGCTCAGAACCCGCAGTCTTAAAACCAATAGAAAAACTGACGGAAGATACTGATGTTAAAGCTGAAATTGCAGTTAAAGAACTTTTTGAAAGTAATATTGCCATTACAACAATTATGCGAGTTTTTTCTGTCGGTTTACTTGGAGAACAAAAGAATAGAAAACTTGTTCCCACTCGTTGGAGCATTACCGCAGTCGACGACATTATTGGCAAAACCTTAATTAAAGAAATTTATGATTATCCCACTATTTCGGAAATTGAGGTCTATCATTCTTTATATCTTGCCAATAATTTTTATGTTGTGCTTATCCCACGACACTGGGCATTTGAATTGTTAGAAACATGGCGCCCCGATTTACCAAATCACCGAATAGGCCATGACCATGAAGATTTACATCCAAGAACTAAATACGCCAATTCAACCGCCGGTGCTTACTACGCTGCACGTTTAGCTGTGTTAGAACATCTTAAAACGCGTCAACGTCAAGCAACTGCTCTTGTATTTAGAGAAATCTATGAACAATACTTTGTCCCGGTCGGGGTTTGGCAAGTCCGAGAAAACGTCCGTCACGCATTATCCCGTCCACCTATTCTAAAAACTACGGCAATTGAAGCAGTATGGAACTACCTGTCCTCAAGACTAAAAGCGCCAATCAAGGAATATCTTCACCATAGCCGTATAATCCCACTATTAACAAAGAAACAAACAAAATTAACACAATTTTATACCAAAGAAACGTGATCCACTATGGGTAGAAAAAAAAGTGCATTGAAGGAAATAATTTCCAAAGCAAAATATGTCGACGACCCATCTACATACATCGTATACTATCGCGATTTTGATGAAATTGTCACCCTTAAGCTCAGTGACTTTTTTGCGGCGCAGGAAGAATTTTCCATTCCATTGCATCGAATCACTTTGATTAAACATGACGGAAAACCAGTTTATGTAAAACCCGGATTTTGTGCCACTTGTGGTAAAAAGATAGAATACCCAAATCATTGTCACTAGTCTTCAAAAAAGATTTTGAAACGAAGACTCTTTTCTTATTCACAATGATATATATGATGTGAATATAAAATTTGTATCTTCTTACTTTTCCGTAATTTGATGAATTTTTTTTTACATGATTATACTTTTCTTAGAAAGTTACTGTAGCGTTCTTTTTTTTTATCAAACATGATAAATAACTTTTATATTTAAGTTAATGACAAAAAAACTGTTATACGAATAAAAAAAACACATTAAATATTTTCAAAACATATAGGTGAAAAAT
>WAPZ01000246.1 GCA_015520535.1 Candidatus Heimdallarchaeota archaeon | reverse complement strand
ATGTACCTTTGTCTTTTCGCCTTGTATATAATTTTGATTAATTACCATTAAAAAGACAAAATCGCCAATAACGACGTCTTTAAAATATCAAAAACGCAAAGAATTAACGAGAAGCTTTTCATAGCATATGAGTAGAATTTTCTTGTGGCATTTTGTGCTGTTTTTATTCAACAAATTAGTTTGTGTTTTCACAATGACAAAAGGAAAGTATGTTGTAAAAATCAAAGATTATAAAGACTTATATGAGTTTTCCTCACTTGACGATGAGATCGGACTTATCAGTCCACAAGGAACAGAAGTACTACCACGATTGCAGCAATTAATCAAAGAAAAGAAATTAGAAGTCGTTTATGGGCTATTGATTGAAGTGGAGTACCGTGACAATAATAATAATTCGTTTGTTCTGCCGACAAAGAATTTTATTGTGTTTGGCATCCAAATAAAAGCTGGTGGAGCCCTTCGGTTATTAGGGCAAGTGGTTGATGATGAATTGGTCATTATAGGAATCGACCGCCAAAATTTAAAGTATGTCCAAGAATATGGAGTTGCATTTATTAATAAAGCGTTTAAACTTGTCTTTGAGCAACCCGAGGATTTTGTGCTTTTAGTTATAGATCAAGCCAATTTTTTAAAACTTTCATGAAAAGCATTAGTACTTGGCTCATGATTTGGATTGGGGGTAGCATTATTAGACCAATCAATTCTACAATTTTATCAGCACTGGGCATTGAATATTACGCCTCGGATACTGACGGCATTGGTGGTTTAGCGAAAAAATATGTGGATGATTTTGTTGTTCACGAAATTACACCATGGAAGGAAGTCGTGCGACCTGGGATGTCCTTTAATCCTCCGAAACACGGTGGCTTGTATTCTGTTTTTGTATTAGAAAAGCGTGCATTGGATACTTTTGGTGCTATGCGAATTTTGGCTCGACAGTTAAAAGTTCCACTATCGCATTTTGGCGCGGCGGGATTAAAGGATGCATATGGGCACACCTTTCAGTTAATCTCCATTTGGAATGTCGATGAAAAGCAAGTTAAAAGCCTAAATCTACAGCGATTAAAATTATATTATTTAGGTCGACAAACAAGGCCACTAAAAATCGGATTTTTGTGGGGAAACCAATTCAACGTTTGGATTCGTGATTGTCCATACCCCGAAGAAACAGTTACTGAGCGAATCCACAAGATTATGGAGGAATTATCAGCCATTGGTGGGTTTTTCAATTATTTTGATCTTCAACGTTTTGGTACAGGTCGGCCAATTTCACATTTAGTGGGAAAATATCTACTGTTGAAAGAATATGAACTGGCGACACGGATATATCTTGGGATTCCTTCACCCGTCGAGCCAAAAAGAATTCAAGACGCACGAAAAGACTTTTATGAAGGTAACATGAGTCATGAGGAACTTTTAAAATTTATGCCCGGAACGAATCGCGTGGAAATTTCTTTATTGCGTCAATTAAGTAAAGCTCCCCGCAATTTTTTAGGCGCTTGGCAGTATGTAGGAAAGGAAGCCGTGGAGTTTCTTATTGGGGTCTTTCAGAGTTATTTGTTTAATAGAATTTTATCTGAAATGGCACGAATTCACGGAGCTACTATTTTTCAAAAAATTCCGTATCTTCCAATCCCCGGATATGGGCTGAAACTAGAGCGGTTACCCGAAGAAGCTAAAGAAATAACCATTAAAGTCTTAGAATCAGAAAATATTTCCATTGATGATTTTTATCACGAACACAAAATTTTTCGTCGTAAAGGTACTATGAGATTTGCTTTAGCTAAAATTCATGATTTTTCATTATTAGAGGCAAAGCCGACACCAGAAAATTGTACCGACGTGTTGCTTTCCTTTAGCTTAAAACGTGGTATTTATGCCGTTGGGTTATTACGAGAGTTTATAAAGCGTGATTTTCCCATTAAATTCTTCTATAATGAACAAAAACGCCTTAGTTACGAAGAATTAGTGAAAATCACGTATGATGCGTTAAAAATGGCAAATCACTTGAAAGATAGAAAAAAATAAGTGATAACGTGGTAAAATCTTTTTTAACCTTATATTGCGTTATCTTTGTTTATTTGGGTTATAATTGTTGAAAGAATCTGATTTTCGTCGTTTGTATGTATTACCGCTAAATTTGGGGCAACCCACTCCGAAAACTCGTTTGCCGGATCAAGAAGGAAGATGAAATTGGTCGCATTGTTGAGAAGTTCTTTCAGTTGTGTTTTAAATTCAGCTTGTGTCTCGGCATTCGTGTTAATTGGTGGCAACACAATCAGATATTGCTTGTTATTTAAGAAAATAAAGACAAATGCTCCCAAACCATGGGAATATACTCCCGCATTGGCTTTTGGATACGAATTTTTGATTTTTTCCACAATTTTTTTCGCAATAATGGCTTGATTCTTTCGTATACGCTGATATTCGGCAATTTCTTGTAAAATAAACAATTTTTTCTCTTCTAATTTGTTTTGCAAGTATTTAATGGCTTCACGCGGATTGCCATGTGAAGTGGCATACGCAGCTTCAATATCAGCATCTTTTAGTGGCCATAATTTGTCATCCTCTTTTGGGACAATATTGTATTTTTTCCAGAACATTTCCAGTGCAATTTCCGCATACGTTCGGATATCTTCTTTGGTAAAGCGTTTCAAAAGACTAGGTGTTTCCATTCGTGACTGAATTGCTTGTGAAGATAAATCTAAGATATGATCCCACATGGTATTCAAGCAAGAAAGTATCAGCACAAAGTTTTGTGCTTCGTTTACCAACCGTTTGATTCCTTCTAAAAATTTGATTTCTGCTTCGTGACCTTTTGAAATAAACAGAGATTCTAATTCATCAACAAAAAATAGTACGGGGTATGGAGATTCTCTTAATAAGATTTTTATCCCTTCTAAAGCCATTTCCTCATCGTCTAAAATAGTTCGTTCGACTTTTAGGCTTTCTTGATCTATAGTAAGCCCCGTAAGCCATCGTACCAAATATTTAGCCATTGCGGGATCAGTTTTAAGGCGAAAGAGTGCTTCTACAATGAGCGCACCGCGTCCCGCATGGGCATACAATGCATTTTCTAAGGTCTGATATTTCTGCAATAAGCCATCAGCAGCTGCTATAATTAGGTCTTTGCCATGAGCTTGAAGCAGATGGAAATAAAAATGGCTCATAATTCTATTAGCATCCGTTGGTGGGGGAATGTAGGCAATAAAGGTCTTCCCCAACCGTTTCTTTAATGCCCAATACAGGTGGGTTTTTCCAAGTCCGGCTTCTGCAAGGACCGGAATGATTTTTGGTACTTTGGTGTGACGAGTTTGTTCTACATATTGAATAATCCGTTCTTCCACTTGCATTCGCGGTCGCGGCAAATCAATTAAATCCGGTAGATCTGATCTAGAAGTAAAGTTTCCGAACGGGTTTTCTAACAGTAAGGTTGTCATTTGATCCATTTTAACCACAATTTCTTTCCGCTTTTTTTCACTTCACACCGTTTTTTCCCTTTATTGCTCAAGAATTGTAAGATAATACAGAATTCCATTGTGTGTTGGTATCCCACCTGGCGCTTCTTGGGCATTTAAAGAGGTTTGAAGTTCGACCACTCCCTCTGAAAACAACTGTAACAGCATGGTATCAAACTTCTCCGACGTTATCTGCGTTTTTTTAAGCACATATTCTCTAATCAAGGGAATTTTTACGATGGGACGCATGGGAGAAGAATATACTTGATACGCTTCCTTAATTAACTTCCAAAAGCGCTTTTTTGTTATTCGTCGTCCTTTTTCTTTTTTCTCAGCCACATGGTTATTTTGCGTTTCTTCTAAGAATTTCAACCCTTTTTCTGTTAAAATGAACACTTTTTTCGTCCCTTTTTTTAACGTCACATAGTCCAAACTCTGCAAATCTTGAAAAAGCCGAAGCTCCTCATTTGTCCTTGCATAATACCCCTTTTTCCCCACTATACTTAGAACCGTAAGTAAACTGGTATGAACTGGTGTCAATGATTTTTGTAGGGCACGCATTCACATTTCACCTTCAATATCCCTCTATTAAATTTTTCTCCACATAACACTAAAAGAAACGTATTATTAGGATAATATGACCACAATTGAACGGAAACACACATAAAAATAACAAAACCCTAAAATTAGCCTTTACATACCACCATAAATGAAAAAGAGGATAAAAAAGAGCACATAATGATTATTAAAATGGTTCAGTTAATTATTTGATCAAGTCCTTAACAAAGGAATAAAGGAGTTCATTAAAAAGTTTTGGTTTTTCTAAATTAGAGAGATGTCCGACTTCGGGGATTATCTCTAACACAGAATTTGGTATGAGTTTGTGCATGTCTTCAGACATCGACGGCGGTGTAAGCTCATCATTTTCTCCCACCGCAATGAAAGTGGGCACCTCAATCTTGGGAAGATGTGGCCGATAATCTGGACGAAGAGCCATTCCTCGTAACGCATTTGCTATCCCTTGCGGTGAGGCTTGCTGGATCATATGGATAATTCTTTCTTTTAAGTGAGAATGGCGAACCAATGAGTGTTCATTGACCAATTTGGGTACTAATCCCGAAATTATAGTCTGAATTCCCTCAGTTTCTACTTTTCTAGCGGTCGTTTCACGATTTTTCCTCGCCTCTTCGGAATCGGGTTCCGCACGTGTATCCACCAAAACTAATCCCGAAAGGCGTTTTGGATAGTTTTGAGCGAAGGAAAGTGTTATGTACCCACCCATGGAAACGCCACCAATGATTGCCTTGGGGATTTTCATAAAATCCATGAAACTCACAATATAAGCAGCATAATGTTCCATTGTGAAGGGAGTTGGGAGTACAGCCAATGAAGAGAGATTGCCAAAACCAGGAAGGTCTAAAAAATAACTACAAACACTGTTTTCGTCCAAAAAACGAACTTGATCAAGATACATTTCTTTTGAGAGGGGAAAGGCATGAACAAAAATTAGAGGTATGCTATTTTCCCCATCCGTTTCGTAAAATGAGAAATGTTGGATTTTCCCAATTGAGTCTTTAATGGTCAAATTCTCATATATTTTCATGGTTTATCTCCTCGAATTACATTGTCATGCTATTTTTGGCAATTTGGACAATAAAATACTGAACGTTGTTTCCATTTAATTCTTTCTATTCTGGCACGTTGACAATGTTTGCATAAGGATTCCGATTTGCCATAAACTGCAAACATTTCTTCTTCAATTTCCTTTGGCGCATACCCATCTTCAAAGGGATATTCGTTGGCTTCTATTTTAAATGCTTTTCTCATAACATTTCGAATTGCTTCTATAAGTTGCTGGATCTCAGCGGATGAAAGCTCTTTAATTCTTTTAAATGGGGAAATTCTTGCTTCAAATAAAATTTCACTGCGATAAATATTTCCAATTCCCGCAACAAATGATTGATCTAAAAGAATGTCAGCTAAAATTTTTCGTTGCCATTTTTTTTCTTTTATTTGTTTTTTAAGCCGCTCTTCCAACATAGGATCGCGGACATCGATTCCTATATTTTTCAGCGGTGAATTATCTACAATGCGCGGATCTTGCTCATATAGCCAAAGAATTCCAAATTGACGTACATCAGAATAAAACGCTAATTTTTCTCCAAAATCAAAACGTACGCGCCAATATTTCAGTTTTGATTGCTGTTTTTCCGTTGTTTGTCCAGCATGATTCTGAATTTGCCAACTTCCTGTCATTTTCAAGTGATTTAATATCCATAGGTCATCAAATTCTAAAATGAGATATTTTCCTATGCGGATAACATCTTGTAGCGTTTTATCTTTGAGATAATCCTTTTTGTCCCCAAGATTTGTGTTAATTTTACACGTTGGATGAATCTCGATGATCTTGACCTTCAGATTAAGCAGTTTTTGTAAGCGTTTTTTCATGTGTTCAACTGCTGGTGCTTCGGGAATTTTGATCTACCTCGCTAAGTAGCTTTTTTTTAAGAGAAGATAGATTCTAATACCATTTGAATTCGGTGGTAGGACTTCAAATAGAAGTATACCTTGATTCATTTCTGTTAACTTTTCTGCTACCACTTTATTACAATTTGTTTGCACAGCAATCCCAATATCAAAAAAATCTGTGTTTGGTGGTGAAACATATGGTGATGGTACATTTAATTCGGAAGTAACCTCTATTACAATCCCGTCATATTCTCTAAAACGAACATTTTCGCACATTGGAATTCTTCTAATGGAAAGGCACAGCTCTTTGCTGCTATTATAACGAAAAATATAATAAAACAGATGCCAAAGAATGTTATAAAGTAACTCATAATTTGTGTAAAAATAGATATTTTCCCCCTCCTCTCGAAACATTAAATCTAGTCGGATTTGATTTAAATGATTGGCGTCCTTAAAGTAGTAGATGAATTCTGGTAACAGTTTATTAAAGATCTTTTCAAAAGAAATTTTTTCAAATGGTAGATGTTCGCTTTTTTCTGCGTAATTCAAGAGTTTTAACGATTCTGTGAGCTGTGCCAAACGCCAAATGGAAAAGTCAAATTTATTAGCCAATTTTGAAATAGGACGGCCTATTGAATCGCGTTCGCGTTTGGAATAGCGTTTAAGTAACTCATTACTTAAAAGGAGACTTTGATTGACGTTCCTTATTTCATGATGCAATAACAGATTAAAAATACTGACTTTTTCAAAAAGAATTTTTCGTTGAATTTTAAGTTCTTTCTCCGATTTTTCTAGTTGTGCAATTCTATAAATAAGTGCGGGCACGCTTAAACCTTTTAATTTATCACTTTTT
>WAPZ01000245.1 GCA_015520535.1 Candidatus Heimdallarchaeota archaeon | reverse complement strand
CCATGAAAACAGACCTTACAGCTAATTGAAATTCTAAAATCAAAACATCTGATTTTTTACGATTAATTTTAACTATCTGTGAATCTCCCAGTTCATAGGTAAAATGCCCAAAGGACATAGAACACCCTCAACAGCGTCAATCTTGGTTCTCTTCATACAAAGAATAGCGTGCAACATAAATGGTGTTAATTTTTATTCCTTTTCAGCATTTATTTCGTTATTGTTTTCATAAAATAGTTGAAGTTGATTGTTATTGTACTGTTCTATAAGAGCACGATTTTCGAAAACTTCCTTAATTTCGCTGTCTCCCGGTATGTGTTCTACAATTTCATTCAAATTAAGTTTACTTAGTTTAACTTGATCTTCTTTCTTTAAACGTCCATTAAAGAATTTGAAGATTTTTTTTGCAATAGTGCCTTTTCCATGCTCACCGGGAATTACTTTGACATATAATAAGGCTTCTTTTTGCATTCTGTGTTCTGGTCCACTTATGATTTGGCAGTATTCGGGGAAAATTTTAAGACCAATGAACCATATAAGTGGGACATGACGTTGATATGTCCGTTCACCGCGTACCATGATGCCACCACGGGGAATATACTCACCACTGGGAGCTGTAAACGAAACCTGATTACCATTAACATAATAGACGTCCACATCACCATATTTTGCCTTCCATCCCCGTGAAAACACGGCAGCAAGGTGTGCCGCATCCATAATGTCCTCTTGTGGAACCTCATCATTATGAGTTGCTCGCCATTCGGCACATTTAAGTATGGTATATGGCGCTCCTGGTAAATCGGCATGGAAAAAAAGATCTTTTTCGTGCAGATACCGTTTAGCCAGCAGTTCATTAGTTTTTACATCTTTTCCTCCGAGGATAAGCATGCCATGTGTTGAAAAGGTCCAATGAAATTTTTCATACCAAGCACGTTTTCTTCGGCGAACTACTACTTGTTGTTGAGATAAGATGAGTTGTTTCCCTTTTTTAACTTCTTCAAGTTGTTGTATTGTTTTTTCAAGTGCTTTTTTGGCAGGTTCGATTTTCCGTTGGGCTTTTTTAGCTTTCTGATAAAAGGTTTCCGCTTGTTCGCTGATGGATTTTGTAAATGTAAGTTCAACGGTTTTTCCATCGAGTTTTAAAAGCGCACTTGCCTTTTTAGGGTTAAGTTTTTCTAAAATGAGGGCTGAGGGAATTTGTTTCCGTTTAGCTTCCTCTAATTTCTGAAGAATGACCTCCCAACTAATGTTTCTTCGGCGTGCATCCTTAATCGTCTGAAAAAGTTCTTCAATTTGATTATAATGGGCGAAAATCAGATCACCAATTTCTTTTAACTCGTCTTTTTGGCGCATTAGTTCAGCAAGATGTCGTTCTTGTCCCTCTTTTACTTTTTCTAAGCGCTTGATTTCCTTGTCTTTTTGGAATAATTCTTCTGAATGCTCATGTTCATAAGGAAGGAAATATTTATCTAAAACTTCGTAAAAATGTTCGTATTTTTCTTTTTTTCCCGAAACAGATTGAAAGGAAATTGGATGGAAACTAACATATTCTCCGTTTTCATCTTTTACTAGCTCGGGTTGCGGCTGTTCAAGTTCTTCATTAATTGTTTTAATTGCAGTCAAGATTGCACGTTTATCTTCTGTCGTTAATTGATTTACAGGCTTTTTTTTGTCAACATTTGCACGTCTTAATATCTCTTCTGCCAGTTCACCACCGCCACCGAAGGTTCTTGCTAAAGCCCTTACTATACTGGTCTCAGGTGGTAACGTATCAAAATCACTTTCGTCAAGTTCAAGAAGTGATTTGTTTTTACTTGGTGGCAATTCAAAGGGTTTGCCGGGTAAAATATCCCGATCCTTCATACGTCGATACCATAAAGCGAAAACAATTCGATTATCTTGGTCAACGATAATAAAATTGCCCCGACGGAAAATTTCACAGATTAAAAGATAATCTTTCCCCTCACGACTAATTTCCAATTTCAAGAGTCGATCAAAATCAACTTGTTGAACACTCCGTATATAGCCATCACGTAACAGTTGGCGAAGGATTGTAGTTTTGTTGTCCGGGCGGCTGGGAAATTCACGACTATATTCTGTAAAATGAACGCGTCTTTGCGGCTCAATAACTAAAAATGGATTCTTAAAGGGACCCTTTCCTTGTAATTTAAAGAAAAAGGCGTTACCAATGCGATAAATGTTGGCAATTTTATAACCAACTATTGGTTGCAATTCTTTGACAGTGACTAACAAATCGAGTGTCGACATCTCCATTTTCATTGAAATTCACTAATTAATTCTTTATTATGTCTTGCAAGAAACGAATCAAATGAAAGAGTTCAAAACAAAAAGGAAGCCATCTATACGTCATTAGAACATTCGCATCCAAGTAAAAAAGAGAAAAATGTGTTTTAAAAAAGATTCTTCTTTTTATTCTTTTTCTCGTTGCCTCTGAGCTAAACGTGCATCTAACATGAATAAGCCCGTTGGATGGTCTTGAAGTTGCTTTAACATTTGTACTATTTCTAACGCTGAGGCTTCTTCTTCAACTTGTTCATCTACAAACCAGTTTAAGAAAGAAATTGTAGCATAATCATTTTCTTCCGTTGCTAGGCGAACTAAGTTATGGATACGACCTGTGATATATTTTTCATGCTCGTAGGCTGCTTCGAAGGCTGCCAATGGAGAATCCCATTTTTCTTGGGGCTTTTCTAATGCATCAAAGACAGCTCGACCATTACGTTCAAAAATATAATGATAGAATTTCATGGTATGTTCAAATTCTTCTTCAGCTTGTAATTTCATCCAATGTGCAAATCCTTTGAAATTTAGGTCTTCAAAATAGGCTGCCATTGCCAAATAGAGATATGCTGATCCCAATTCAGCATTCATCTGATCATTTAATTCTTTTAACATTTTTTCGCTCAGCATTTTCAATTCACCATTAAATGTGCATAAGATTGCTCCAACAATACAATAAATTTTTAATTTTTAAAATTTTTATAGTTTTTTCCTATAATTATCCCTTCTATCATTAAAAAAACCAGATAAAAAATTGTAAAGACT
>WAPZ01000244.1 GCA_015520535.1 Candidatus Heimdallarchaeota archaeon | reverse complement strand
CTGAAAGAGTATGATTTAACACCAAATTATCAAATTGGCAATGATGGGGTTATAGTTGTTAATATAGAATAATGTATTAAAAGGTATTGAATTATGGGAAAACTTAAACGTAAGACAATTGTTTGTGAGAAGGTTTTTGAAAAGTATGATCTTGAAGGAAATCTTGACCACGCAATTGATCTGTTAACAAACTTACGAAAAGAAGTTGGAGGTGATGCATTTTTAAGTATTAACTCTTATAAGTCTTATGATGGTTATATTAATACAACAATTGATGTGGTATGGCGTCGTCCTGAAACTGATCAAGAATATGAAAAACGGTGCAGATCGCACTATAAGCGGTCAGCAGCAGCTAGGAAAGCACACGCTGCTCAAAAGGAAAAGAAAGAAAAAGAGGAACGAGAATTATTCTTAAAACTTAAAGCTAAGTATGAAGGAAAATAATATGTTAAGTGTTGCAATTTCACTCGCAGCTCGAGTTTTTGAATCGAAATTTGATAAAGGTGGACAACCTTATATATTGCATTGTCTTTATGTAATGAACCAAATGGATCCAACTGATCATGAATTAATGTCAATAGCTGTACTTCATGATGTTGTTGAAGATACAGAAGTTACTTTAAATGATCTTCGTGAAATGGGGTTTTCTGATAGGGTAATTTTAGGTGTTCAAGCTTTGACACACGAAAGTGATATGCCGTATATGGATTATATTAAAAAATTATCTTTTAATCCTGACGCACGTAAGGTTAAAATGGCTGATTTACGACATAACTCTGACATAATGAGAATGAAGGGATTACGTGAAAAGGATTTTAGACGATTAGAAAAATATCATATTGCTTATGAATATTTAAAGGAATAACCGACAATGGAAACGTGGTTAGTGCTTTTAATTGCATATTGTGTTGTTGGTTTTCTTATTTCGGGATGGCAACCGCTGCTAGGTTGTTTGATGTGGATTAGGAATTGGACAGTTAAGGATTGTATTTTTGCTATCTTTGCAGCAATAGTAGGAACACTCGCTTGGCCAATAGCAATTTTTTATATATTATATAAAAAGTTGACAAGAAAATAAATAAAGTATATTGTGAAGAATATTATGAAAATTTATCTATATTATAGAGGGTCTGGTTTTCTTTGAGTTAATTTAACTTAAGGAGAACCATATGATTGAAATTTACAAACGTGATGAATTCAACGGTAAGTTGAAAATCATTGCAACCTTTGATACGTTTGATGCTCTTTTTCAAATCGTTAATGATACCTATATTGCTCAAGCCTTTGGGTATGTAGATACAATGCGTCACCTTGCAGGAACTAAACTCGGTGATCATTTTACTACTTCAGGACTTTTTACCTTTGGAGGCGCTAGGTATTGTTATGTAGCATATGACAACGGTAAGTTTGTTACTCCTGATCGTCTTGTCGGTCTTGCCCGCGCTTTTAAGAAAGTTCAGTTAAAAAAATGGCAAAAGCGGTGGAATAGAAAATTTGATTGTGGGGCGAAAAAGAGCGCCTATGGAGGTTTTCGTAAAATTCGCACAACCCAAGAACGAAAATGGGCTCATGCTTGGGATGATGAAGAGTTTGCCCCTCGTCCTCGAGCTGCTCGACAAGGACATAACCTCCCTGATTCTTGGGATGATTATTTTTCTCGAGCTCAAAAGAGTTGGAAGTGGCAAAGCAAACGCAAACACCAATGGAAACCCAAAACAAAATTGATAGGAACACATTATGATTAAAGAATATAAAACTCATATTATTGGAAAATGTTCATTGTGTGGTGATGAAGATATTGTTGTTATTGATGAAGATGGTGAAGAAATGTGTCCAGATTGTTTATTTGAACGAACATGTGATAAAGAATATACAAATTAAAGGAACACTATTGAAAAGAAAAAATTATGTTAGGTAAAGATTTACGACCAGGACACTTAACAACTTTTGGTTTAGTATTAAAAGTTGACCACAAACCTGACGGAATATGGGAAGGTCCTCACGTTACATTTATGGAAAATAATAATCCATATTATGGTGTAGTTGTATGTCCTTTGGAATTAGAACGAGAATACGAATTACTTTTTCAACAAGGAACACCTCAGTATAGAGAAAAAGTGAAATATATGATCACTTGTTGTACGAAAACTATCGATGATGCTCAAAACAACATTAAAGAATTATTGCAATATGTCAAGTAATTTCAGGCTATTCACACATCTGCACCACTAGCCACTAAAACTTTGATGGCGAAGTCCACTTTCGTACAGTGAGAGAGGGCGGTTCGATTCCGCCTGGTGGCTCCATTATATAATATGTAATCCTAGCGAATATTGTTTAAGACAATTAGAAGTTATTGACTTCTTATCACTAATAATAAGCAAACTGATATCATTTTGTTGACAAACTCTTTCTAATTTATTTGCGTCTTCTTTCAGCCTCCATGGGTTTTTTGTATCTATATACAAACAAAACTTGGGGATGTAAAAATCAGGAAAATATTTTCTACGTTTTTTATTTATATCATTGTACCAGATTGGACCTTTAGGTCTTATCCATTTAACATTAGTCTCATCAAGAATTGCAACTTCCCACGAAGAATCAAGCAAATGAATAGTTTCACTTTTATCTTTATACTTAATAATGTTTCTACTTTTGTTCCCTCCGAACGTCGGATTATTTCTTGCTATTCGAGATCTTTTTTTAGCTCTACACGTATCAGAACACAGTTTTCGAGGAATTCTTGCTGAAAATATATTATTACATTCATCACAATAATTAAAGTACACTCTACATTTTGGTGGGTTAGATAATAGTATTGTCTTTTTTATTTTTTCCTTTGATTCATCGCTCCAAATTCTTTTACGATTATTAAATGAAGCTGAGCAAGAACGGGAACAGAATAGATGATTTTTTTCCCGGGGAGCGAATTCTAAATTACAAGTCTTACATAAGCGGGACTTTCGGTAAAGGAAGTGCTTTGGGATGAACAAAACCTGCTGCCAATATTGCATTTTGGTATGACCCAAAGTATCTTCTAAATGTTTCCAATCTTTGTTTTAATTCTTTAACTTTTGGAATCCTATTATTAATGTTTACAAAAGTTTGAATTTCGAAAATGAGTTGCTTTTTTGTATACTTTTTCATATTATTTCTCTGTAGCTGTATTTATGTTGATAACGATATAGG
>WAPZ01000243.1 GCA_015520535.1 Candidatus Heimdallarchaeota archaeon | reverse complement strand
GGGTAAACGACAACACACCAACTGAAAAAACTATTCATCTAGTATAACCAGACATAACACAAAAAGGAAACCTTTTTATCACCAAGTGGTGACGTGTCATGGACGTGTCGCTAAAAACACAGAAAAAAATAATTTTGATAGTTTTTTTGAGTATTTTTTTGTTTTTAAGCCTTAGTTGGGGTAAAAATGCAGCCTTAGTTTTGGATATAACCGCAGATGCCTTAGACCTTACTACAACCACCAGTACTACATACACACCAAGCATTGGGGATCATTTTGTCTTCAATTATACAAAAAATTTTGAATCAGAAGTACAGATCCTCTTTGAAGTATTTAACGGATCGGATTGGCTGGGAATGTACAAAATTGTTTCTTCATCTAATGGCACCATTTATGGACTCCTTGATGAAAACATTACCGTTATCAAGGATGCTACCACCTCTAATGAATTAAGTAATGCCACACTCTCATATTACGGCAATCTTACTATGGAATTTACCAGCGTAATACAATCTTACGTATATATACCCGATCCCGCACCGCCAGGTTACAGTTCCGGCTGGAATTTGATGGATAAATTTGTATATGAGCCGTCACCGACAACTTCTGTCGTTATGGGGCAGCAAGAAGTGGTCTTTAACGACACCTATTTCTTTTTAGGCGTTGTCTCTCAAGCATCCATCATCGTGGTTGATTCACCCACCTACAATTTAAGTCACTTTGAAGAGTTCATCTCTGATGTTGCTCCAGAAAATGATACCAGTTCTCCCGACAATAGCAGTTTGTACCTTATTCCTTTTACGTGGACAACATATCATGCTCAAAATCAACAATTCACCATCAATGATTATCCTTGGGAATTAAATACTACCACCGCTGAAGGCATACTTCAGTTCATTCTTAATGACACCTCTCCACCCGTTCAACGCCTTCAAAATGCACTTTCCAGTTATATTGCCATCTTTAATGCCACTAACATAACACTTGACGCGTCTTTCGGTAATTTTTCGCTTGATTTGCTCATAAATGCAACATACGACTCCAATACGGGACATATTCTTAATGCACTCCAAAACATTACCAGTATGTGGGATGATCTGCATGTCAATGGTACTGGACGCTATAACGGCTCTCTTATCACCTTCAATGCCTATCAAAACTCTAATACCAGCTGTCAAGTTGAAGTTACGCTCGTGAGTCATGATATTCTTTATTGGCCGCAATCGTCAACTACAACCACCACACCGTCAACTACTACAACACCAACCAATGAAACCACGACCACCACGACGACAACAACTATTCCACCACAAACGTCAAATACAACCACTTCTAATGCAAATCAATCAACTACAACTAATGAAACAACTACACAAAGCGAATCCGCTAACACAACACTTCCACAAATCCAACCAACACCGGGCTTTGACAAAATTATGCTCAGTCTTAGTTTACTTTTTACTGGTGCTCTTTTAATTAAAGGTAAAAGAAAAAAATCACGCAAATGAGCAGTCCTTAAACTCAATATTTTCTTTTTATTTTCTTTTTTTGACTTAAATACTGTTCTTACCGTTGTTTTTGTCGCTAAAAATTATTAATAACCCCGATAACAAAGAACGTTGATTTTGTAGGAAAAAATTTCAAATTTAATTCTGGTGACTCAGAGAACGGCGAATGATTCTTGTTAAAAACGAATTCGAAAAAATAATTCTAAATAGCAGTTAAGAAAAATATTTAAAGGAACGGCTATATGAAATTTCTTGATGCTTCGTGCAACACTAATGTGGGTTGATGAGATTTTTAGTAAACTACTTGGATATATTCCCGAAAGAGTTATACAAATTGGCATGGTTATGCTACTAATTGGATGGGTCGGCTATCAAATACAATTATTCGACGACTATTTTAACAAAATTCAATGGTTTCTGGAAACAACCTTATATGCTATTTATCTTCTGATTTATGTTCGACGACCGAAAGCAAAACAGCGTGCACTGCATCTTCACGAAGTAATCCTCCCACTAATTGGCGCTGGACTACCATTTCTTTTTCTACTTACTCCTATTACCGTGCCACGAAAATACTTCGCCTTCAGTTTATGGCTTTTAACGCTAGCTGTCTTTTTAGTAGTAATTTCAGCCGTTAGTTTAGGCACCAGTTTTTCTATTACCGTGGAAGTGCGAGAATTAAGACAACGCGGCATGTATAAATTAGTCCGCCATCCGATGTATGCCAGCCAAATCTTTTCCGGCTTTATTATGGTGTTTTTATTACGTTTTTCATGGATTAATGGAATACTTTTCCTTCTATTTGTTGGTGTTCAAATAACAAGAGCTCGTCTTGAAGAAAAAAAACTACTAACGTATTATCCAAAAGAATATGCGGAATATCAGAAAAAAACCAAAATGTTAATACCCTTTCTTTTTTAACTCAATAAAACCGGATTGCTGTCTACCAATCCCTAAAATTATGCGTTTTTCAGAAAAAAAACGTTACGGTGTGATTTATTTTCGTTACAAAAAAGAAAAAGAGGTTTGGCGTGAAAAGCTCCCATTAACCGCCATTACCATTATAATTTATTTAGTACGCGTTAAAAGTCTTAAACTATTTGCGACGATAAGAAGTTCACTGCCTTCATGTGCTAAAATTGCCAACGACAAATTGACAACCCCGGCTAAAACACCAGCTAATACCACTGCAATAATAGCCGTTGAAACAATAAGATTTTGTTTGACAATCCGTTTCATTCGCTTTCCAATGGTAATCGCATCTCTTAACCCTGCAAGGGAGTCGCTCATGATGGCAACATCCGCCGTTTCCAACGCAACATCAGTCCCAACGGTTCCCATAGCAATCCCCAAGTCTGCTAAGGCAAGTGCTGGTGCATCATTAATGCCATCACCAACCATTGCCAGTTTCTTTTTCTTTCGTAACTCTTGAATGATTTCAGCCTTATTTTCCGGCTTCAACTCGGCAAACACATGATCTTCGGGAATGCCAAGTTGGGCGGCTACACGGTGGGCTGCGTTTCGATGGTCACCCGTCAGCATGAAGACCTCAATGCCTAATCGCTGTAAATCACTGATAATTTGCTTTGTTTCAGGACGAACTTGGTCTTCAAAAGCAAAAATGGCTATGACAACATCATTTCTTGTGAGTAAAGCCACACTTTTTCCTTCTTCTTTTAGTGAATTTAAGAGTTCAGCATCGTCTGGTGGTAATTCTTTTGGTTCTAAAGATCCGAAAAACCACTTTTCATCCCCAATATCCCCAGTAACACCTTTTCCCGGCAATGTTCTGACGTCTTTAATCTCTAAAAGTTTACAGTTTTTCTCCTTTGCGGCTTGCAAAACAGCTTTAGCCAATGGATGATTAGAAGCGTATTCTAAACTAGCAGC
>WAPZ01000242.1 GCA_015520535.1 Candidatus Heimdallarchaeota archaeon | reverse complement strand
CTTTTATTTCTCAATTACACTGTGAAACATTTTCTTTTTTACGATTTATTTAGTATTTTGACGTATCCATTAAGGGCAAAAATGTTTTTATTTGATCATAAAATCGTTCGTTGGAGATGAAGCGTGATAACAAAGCATCAAACACCAAGGTTATTTTATCGGAAAGCAACCATGGATGATGTTAATCAAATTTATGCATTGGCACAGCAACAAATGGATGAAATTGTTAAAAAATCATGGGTTCGTGAACCGTTTGATTGGGAATCTTGGTTAAGCGATTTGATTTTCGCCATAAAAGATCAAAAAATTCAGCGAGTTATGATTGTAAGCGTCGAGGAAGATCCATTTGTTGGGTTTTTCTGGTATAATATTTCTGGTTACCGAACTTTATGGTTGACTTCGTTAGTTTTAAGTCCACAATGGGTTGGTAAAGGCATAGGTACACAAATTATGCGGTATTTAGAGGAGGTAGCCATCACCGAAAAGTGTCGCGTTATCGAGTTGGGCGTTCAGGAGATAAATTATCCGGCGGTCTCTTTTTATAAAAAATTGGGCTTCCAAAAGTATGGTTATGTGAATTATGCAAAGACTCTATTGTTGCGAAAGAAAATAAAACGTGAATGATAGATAATTTCTGGCTAAAGAATTTGAGGGTTTTTTCTTCCAGTATCGGTGACGATTATCAGTTTTTTTTCTATTATGTATGTCATACTTCGACTTTCGGTGCCTCCAAAGACGGCATTTTTTAATGGTATTTGATGTTGCTTCAGTAAACGTTTGATTTCTTGAATATTTTGATTTCCAATATCTAACTGCCTTTGTGGAAGGCGTTTTGGGTACATGTTTCCCCCACCGGTTGCCTTTGCTTGCAATTCATTCGGCTTATAGCCGAGCTCATAATATTTTTTTAAGATATGTTCAATCGCTGTGTCGGCATATTTAGCTTTACCAATGTTATTTTCTGTTGTTCTTGTACGAGAGGATGGTAGCATTATATGGGCTAGTGCACCGATAGGCTCACCTTTAAACCTTTCTGGATAGATTGCTAAACCGACACACGAACCTAAGGCTGTTATTTTAAGTACATCATGTCGGGTTCCAAATTTGAGTTTTCCTATTCCAACATATATCACATTATAGTGGTCATTGGCTTTTTTAAGAACTTCTAAGAGTTGTGGTTCTGTCAAACTTTATCCCAGTCCTCACCAAACATGATTTCTAATAAGTTTTTCACAGCTTTTTCGGAAGGTTTAATAAAGATTCGGCTTCGTACGGGTCGATCCGAGGCTTGTGAAAAAATATCAACTTCAACGAGAAAGATGGGGTCGTCGTGTTCTGCGGGTAGCATTAATTTTTCGTTAACTACAGATTCAGCATCACCTAAGTAAAGAATTGGCGCTGATTGTGGGAATAAGTCGGTTTTTAAGAAGGTGTTAACTGCACTCAAATATTGTAATAGAAGAATATTACCAATTTCTTTTATCAAAGACTGATGTAATTCCGTAAGATCGGAAAGTGAATCTACATTTCGCGTATCGCCTCGAAACATCAGATATATGATACTTTTTACGCTATCTTCATCGAACACAAGGAATATCTGAAAATCTCTTTCACTGGTCTCAATCTGAACTAGTGCTATATTTCTAGCTGGTAAACCTTCTAAAATTTCATTTACGATTTCTTCAACCTTAATTAGTTTTCCATGTGGAAGCCCCATACTAATTTCTCGATTTAGGAAGTTAGTTAATGCTGTGGCACTATGTCCTGCTCCTATGTTTCCCAATTCTTGTAATGCATCGGTATGTGCTTGTGATAACATCTTAAATAAGGATTTTTTCGGGTTTTTTTCCAATTTTACTTTCCTCCTCAAGAATTTTTTGTGGATCTAATACATAAGCTACATTATTGTGTGCCAAATATGTTAAACCGACTAGTCCGTGGACTTTTGTCAAAAGAGCGGGTAATTGTCGAATATAGATTTCTTGCGTCGTTATTATTTGGTCAACTTTCAGGACAATTGGTGTTTTGAAGCGTTGCCATAGTAAATAAAAGCCTTCATCCTCTTTACGGCTTGTGAATTTTGACGATTGGGGTGAATCACGGGTATTTTTGCTAAAAGCTCCCTCAAAATGGTATTTTTCTTGTAATTGACTAAAAAATAATCTAAGATCAATATAAGGCACTTGAACAC
The DNA here is from genome assembly GCA_015520535.1 of Candidatus Heimdallarchaeota archaeon. Classification (GTDB taxonomy): domain Archaea; phylum Asgardarchaeota; class Heimdallarchaeia; order Hodarchaeales; family S146-22; genus S146-22. Next base: position 1,659 of record WAPZ01000242.1, on the reverse strand, counting down.
TCCCGTTTGGCGTGTCATTAGATGTGGTTTTCGTGTTAAGTGTAATTGTTCCTATTGGATGAGGTGTGTTATTTGTATGTTTATCTAATGTAATTGCTTGTATCTCTTCAAAGGGTATGACTTTTTGAATGTCAGTAAACGGTAGTGCGATTTTTATGTTGCCCGCGGTCATAATAAGAGCATTTTGTATCAGCGCATGGAACGGAATAAATAATCGAAAACGTGTACCACGTTGTGGGGTGGTATCTACTTCGACGTCGCCACCTATGGCACGGATACGCTCTTTTACAATGGAAAGTCCCATTCCGCGTCCACCAATCATATCTGCAGTGGCTAAGGTCGAAAACTTTGGCTGGAAAATAAGTTTGAGTAATTGATCTTGCGTTAATTGGGCGTTTTTCTCGATAATACCCTCTTTTTCAGCGTGTTTTTGTATTGCAGTAAAATCAATCCCTTGTCCATCATCACTAATTTCAATAATAATGTTATTTCTTTCTATATAGGTGTGAATTCTAATAAGGCCTTCAATAGGTTTTCCAAGTTTTCTTCGCACTTCCGGTGGCTCAATTCCGTGAACTAAAGCATTTCGAAGGATTTGGATGATTGGATCAATTAAATGTTCAATTAAACGTCGATCTATCCCAATTTCTTCTCCAACGACTATTAGTTCAGCCTTTTTTCCTAATTCAACTGATGTTTCTTTAACATAGCGCTTAAAGCGTCCCGTGATCGCGCCAAATGGAATTTGTTTAATACTTAGAAAAATTTCTTGAAGCTCTAACAGATATCTTGTAAAGTCAGCTATTATACCATATTCTTCAGGTGTTTGTGCAGCATGGGTTAATAAAGGTTTTATTTCTTGTGACAATGTCATTAATTCACCAAGTGTACTTAAAATCTCATCTAAAATTCTTATTGGAAGTCGTATAGTTTGAAACGTCACGGTTTTTTGTCGTACTTTGACTTGTGAGGGAAGTGTGATTTCCAGTGGCTCAACAGCGTATTCTTTAATGTCATCAAATTTGGAAATGATTTGCTCAATCGTATATTGGTCTTCTTGGGTTCTGATATTAAGTATCACTTCCCCTTGATGAAGACCATCTTCTATTTCGTTCAACGTAGGATGAATATTTGTAATGGTAGCTACGTTCTTGAGCCGATTTATAATTGCCAGTAGACGTGCGGTTTTTAATGGGGCGTCTTGTTCTAACTTAATCGTGATATGAAAGTCATTTCCAATGTTAATATCTTCTTCACGAGCCTTCGTCTCTTTAAGAATTTCATCTAATAACGTCGTGTCAAATTGTACATTTCCGCTCTCAATAGCCTCTTTTATTCCATCTAAATAGTCCGCAATTTTTGCAAAAATTTCTAAATGTCGCTGTGATACGCTTTGTGGCTTTAAATCCGCACTTAGGTCTTCAATCTTGTGAAAATACTCAGCTAATGAATGAAAGCCTGCAGTGGCAAAGAGTCCTTTTAAACTGTGAAGAATACGGTTCAGTTCATCCAGCAATTCCTGCGCGTGGGGATGCTCTTGTAATTCAACGACTGTATTATTTAGGTCTTCAGCTAACGTTTCTAACTCTTTTAAAAATACATCTTGAAATTCTTTAGATTCAAACATAAGATTGTTCACTTTTTTTCTTTTTACTAATT
>WAPZ01000241.1 GCA_015520535.1 Candidatus Heimdallarchaeota archaeon | reverse complement strand
CTTGTTGTAGTTGGGGATCATTACCCCCAACCCATGAGCCTGTTTCTATCAAGATCGCAATGTCTGGGTTTTCTTCTTTCATGACATCTAACCATTCGGGATTTAGACCTGTTTCTAAAATATTATAATTTAAAATTTTTACTACACCCGACATATATTGTGGATCTACATCCACAAAGTGAGTTGCTTCTCCCCAATCACCGTCGGCATCTTGTGCCCGTACGGTAATATTGTATGTTTCTGGTCCTAAAGAATCTATTTCTTCCCAATAATAGGTTGAAAAATCTGAATAAATCTGAATCTCAGAGCTTGGTACCTTTGTTCCATTTAGATAAAGTTCAAAAGTTGTTATTTCTGAGTCACTGCTGGCATTAAAACGGATGGTAACAGTATCTCCAACAGTTTCGCCATCTAATGGATTGAGGATAGTAACGATGGGCGTAGTTGACGTTTGCTGTGGAGAACGTCTACTACCAGTATCGTGTGTTGAAACTCCTGAATTTGATGAGGCGGCTGATCTTGAGAGTGCTTTTGATTCCGCCGTCGTCACATCAAGAGTATGGGGATGGTCTAATGAATTCACACTTAAAGTTATCTCCGTATTTGCAGCAAGCAATATGACAAAAATAAATACAAATGATATGATCACCATCGCATTTGTTTTTTTTATTACCACCATCTCAACTACCACCATCTCTCTTAAATTTTAGAATTAGATGTTAAAGACTTCGGGTCAGTAATTTGAGGGACCAAAAGCCTTTACATCTTGCGGAGAAATATTTAAATATACAGTTTCACCTTTCTTTAAGGCTAACATTGAGGAATCATATACTGTTATGTCATGTTTTTCAGTTAATTCGACGAGAACTAAATTATATCGGCCAAAAAATTGAACGGATTTTACAATTCCCGTAATATAATTGGTTGCATCAGCTGACTGTGTGGTGATTCTAACTTTGTCAGGTCGGATAACAACACGAGCAATATTGCCAACTTTTTCAATACCACGAAAATAGGTGGATTTTAAAGGTGGTGACTCCGTTTCAGTGGCAAGAGAAAGGAGAACATATTCGTTGTTTTTAACGTTCTGAACCGTCATTTCAATCATGTTAGCATCACCAATAAAGGAGCCAACAAACGCCGTTTCTGGATATTCCCAGATTTCAGAGGGGGTTCCTATTTGTCGAATGAATCCGATTTCCATCACTGCAATTTTATCACTGATTGCTAAAGCTTCAGATTGATCATGGGTTACAAATATTGCGGTTAAATTCAAAGATTTTACGAGTTCTCGGATTTCTTGTCGTGTTTCGACGCGCAGTTTGGCATCTAAGTTAGAAAGTGGTTCATCTAGCAATAACACATCCGGGTTAACAACTAATGCCCGTGCCAATGCAACACGCTGTTGTTGTCCACCTGATAATTTGTTGGGCATACGATCCATGAATTGTTCCATTTTAACTAATTTTAACGCTTCTTTGACCCGTTTTTTCCGTTCTTCTTTTGGAACCTTTCTGATTACTAAGCCATATTCCACATTTTTGGCTACAGACATATGTGGAAATAAGGCATAATTTTGAAAGACCAACGCGGTATTTCGCTGTTGTGACGGAATAAAGGTAACATCACGATCATCAAAAAAAATTTTTCCAGCCGTTGGGAAAATTAATCCGGCAATCATCCGTAAAATGGTTGATTTTCCGGAACCGGAGGGGCCAAGAAGTGTAAGTATTTCTCCTTCGCGAACGGATAAGCTTGACTTATAGACGGCTTGAAAGTCGCCAAATTTTTTTTCTAAATCTATAGCTTTGACTTCAACCATTTTTTTCTCCTTCAAATTCCTGTTATAGCATCAGCACGATTTTTAAGGATTTTCTCTGAAATGATAATTACCGTGACTTGAATTAACATTAAAATAAAGCCTAAAGCGCACGCTAATTCAAAACCGCCAGCTATGCCACGGATTCGATCCGCAATCATCGTTGGTATAGTGGCATTCTTCCCACCACCACGGCCAATTAAAGTAATCGACGTACTGACCTCAGATGTCGCATATACAAATGAAATAAAAGCACCAGCAACGACATTAAGTGCTATAACAGGTATTACTACCTTGACCAAAGTAGAAACACGACTGGCACCCAAATTCCAAGAAACTTCTTCTAACTCAATGTCCGTTTGGAGTAATCCAGCATAGACCGCACGGACAGTGAAGGGAAATCTTCTCACGGCAAAACTAAACACTAAGATATTCAAAGGATTATGAATTGGATTAAAAATGGGCGGCATATCCGAGAATAAAAAGAAGTATCCGATACCTAATACAATACCCGGCACGGCGATTGGTGCCGTAACAATCATATCTAGAACGGTTTTTCCGGGAAAATTCTTTCGTGCAATCACATAAGCAGCAAAGATTCCTAATATGACAATTAGAATTACAGCAAGAAATGAAATTATAAATGTATTTTGAACAGCAGCAAGAAGATTGCTATCAACAAACACCGCACGTGGATCGCCAAAGAAGTTTTTCAGACTAAATGTCCTTGGTAAGGGTTCATCTATTGGCCAATCTTGTTGCCGTGAAAAAGCTAAAAGTATCACACCAATGTGTGGTGTTAATGCTACGAGGATAAAAGGAATAAAAAACAGATAGAAGACGAATATCCATTTAGTTGACATCGGACGAATCCGTGGATTCACGATTCCTCCTTTCCCCAACATTGCATATGTCTTTAAACTCACATATTTCCGGATAATTAAAAAGCCAATCATTGCTACCGTTAATAAAAGGAGGGACATTGCTAAAGCAAGACCGGAGACATCTCCAGTAACTTGCACAATGCTGTGAAAGATCTTCATAGTTAATAAACTGCTTATTTGTCCAGGTGGGTTGCCCGGTAGCATGTCAGCAAAGACCAAGGGAGTGCCAACATCTTCAATGGAAAGAATAAACGTTAAAATTGATCCTGCAGCAATACCCGGTAGTGATAAAGGAAGCGTTACTGTTCTAAGCGTGTGAAAATGAGAAGCACCTAAGTTTTCAGCTTGTTCCTCCATAGTTGGATCAATGTTAGCTAAAGACGCTGAAACATTGAGATATACCAGTGTGTAAAAATGAAGTGACTGTGTAATAATGATTGCTAAAAGTCCTTCAATGATAATTGGACGCGTAAATAACGGAATTAAGGTAAATTTTCCTATGTTTGGAGAAAATAAAATATTAAAAATGCTGTATCTTTGAAAAAGGATTTTTTGAATACCAATACCAGAAACAAAAGGCGGAATGATTAGTGGAATCAAAACTAAGGACCTTACTACACGTTTTCCGGGGAATTCAAATCGTGTTATAAGATAAGCAAGCAGAATTCCGATTAAACTTGACAATAAAGTCGTTCCAATCCCCACAAAAAGTGTATTCATAATGGTATTCCAATGGAAGGAACCAATATGAATTGCACCTTGAAAATCACGATATACAAAATTATTTCTGATTTGAGAAGGATCCAAGGAAAAAAAATCTTCATCCTTTGCTAAGTTTTCAAAATACACCAATGAAAAACGTCCATTAACAATAAATGCGTCAATGAGAATGATAAACAACGGTGATATTAAAAAGATTCCAAAAAAGATGACCACAATACTGGTGAAAACAATACTCATACTATCCATTTCTTGTTTAAATTCTCTGAGTTGACGCTGTC
>WAPZ01000240.1 GCA_015520535.1 Candidatus Heimdallarchaeota archaeon | reverse complement strand
GAGCGGTATCGTTTTTGGCAACGATACCCATAGGAACCTGGACTCCAGGTGATGCTGTTGCTGCAGATACCTTTTTGTTTGGTGGGATAAGGACAGCCGGAACCTCCAGCGGCGTGTATGGGGAGCTGGAAGAATTTTAAAGCCTTGTTTTTTCCACTTTACCGGAAAATGACCATTTTTTGGTTGGAAGCGTGGCGGTTTTTCGGTTTTTTTACGTAAGTAGTTGGACCAAGCGACGGTGAGTTTTTCGAGGACGGCTTGAGCGGATTGGGAATGAAGGTTTTTGTACCAGAAGGTGGCTTTGAAGGTGGCTTTGAGGGTGCGGAGGTCGGTTTGTTGGTGTTTGAGGGCATAATTGGCGGTGTTCCAGAGTTTGGCGGCGGAATAGGTGAGATGGTCGAGGATGAGTCGCGTGTCGGTGGGAGGTGATCGAAGATTGATGACCCAGACGCGTGTGACGGTAGGTGGTGTGGTGGTTTTAGTGCTCTCGCCGTCATCTGAAGGCGTGATGGCGTTTTTTGGTGTGGAGGTGGTAGTCGCTGCGTCGGCAGCAGTGGTGGCGTAGGAGGAGTAGGAGTAGACGGCGTGGAGGAGGTGGTAGGCGACTGTTAAGACAAACAGGCGTGTGGTTTTCTGGTGTTGGTGGCGTTGCTGGTGGAGCTGTTGTCGAAGGGTCGGTGTGGTGTGATTGAGGAGGTGAAAGAGCCGTATGAGTTGGTCGGGTGTTTCATAGGCGAGGTATTTGAAGGAGAATGGAGCGGTGGGGCAATGGATGAAGGTGAGGAGGAAGAGCCGGGCGAGGAGTTGTCGGTCTTCTTCGGTAATGATTTGCTGGGTGATGGCAGTGTTGCTGTTAGTGGTGGCAGCCGCGGAAGAACAAGAAGAAGGACGAGCAGATATTGTGGAGGTAAAGAGCGTGGCATTGAGGAGGAAGCCGAAGGCTTTGCGCTGGTGGTAGGAAAGTTTGACGGTGTAGAGTGGTAGTGGCAGAGCGGTGGAAGTGGTGGTGGCGGCGGAGGTGGTGGTGGCCGCAGTAGGTTGACGATTGTTGTTGGTGGCGGAGAGAATGAGGGAGAGGAGTTCATCGGGGTTGAGCGCGGTGTGGAGCAGCGTATTGATGAGGGTGTGGAGGAATTGGGCGGAGGTGGCGGAGTGGTGGTGGTGCGTTGTTGACGAGGCATGTGGTGTGTTGGTGGTGGTAGTGGCGTGTGTATTTTTTTGGGATGCGTCTGCGGGCATGTTTTTCCCTTTCCTACCTGTTTTTTGTTAGATATTCGTTCCTTCCTTTCCTTATCCCACAAAAAGGCGTTTCACTACGTATGTAACCTGTGGGTTGTATGGGTTTATACATGTGAAGACCCGTGGTTAAAATAATGAATTTTTTTGAACGGCAATTACGGCGGCGAATTGTGCGGAGGGGAAGACCTAGGGCGTATGGTAGCGTATATTTTTTGTTGTGCGTCTATAATAAGAAGTCTTGTATACTAGCGGGATTTATGCCGTTTATTAAGGATGTATGCCTTTTTATCAGTTTGTTTGAGTGTATATTCTCCAGTTTGTGGTGGTTGTCAGTGTTAAACTCGAATGTGACCATGTACGGCTCCTTTTCGGTGCTTGTGGTGGCGCCGATTCACCGGGTTTTTTGTCGGCTACAATCGTTTTTTAGAATTTCGGAAAGGCCTATATGAGGAAATAATGATTAAAATTCATCTAAAAAGCGATCAACTTCTTGTTTTAGCAGTCTTCCAATGGAATTTCTATGACTTTTCGGGATTTGTGAGAGCTTATATTTTGCAATTTCAGTTAAAGATGCACCCAAGAGATACGCCGCAAACAGTCTTTTTATTGTTTCCTCACTTTCTTCTAGTTCCATAGTTCTAACTGTTGTTGTTACTGGACTTAATCGTTCGCGTTTTTCCGTCCCGATTACTTCTTGTTGATCGGTTGTCACGTCCGTTCCTGTCATTGGTGCAACTTCAAAATTTTTAGCTGTTGGCTGGGTTGTTGCTATTGGGGATTCTGTACGGGTTTCTTTAATTATAGATTGTGATGTCATTGTTTTTGTAGTAGTAATTGTCGCCTGTTGGGGTGTTACTTCTAATTCTGGAAGAATCTCGTGAAACGCCCCACGTTTTATTTTCGCTAAAAAAGCATCGCGTTCTTCAGGATCAATAATATGTAATTGTGACTTTAGACCTCCACGTAGACGAATATTTCGAGCTACTCTGCTAGATAAAGCTTTTTGGAAACCAGAAGCAAATTCTGAATAGACCAAAAAAATATGTCCTTGGTCAATAAAGGAAACTATTATATTATCTTCTAAATCGACGTTCTCAATGTTTGATATTTTTTCTAATTCACCATCCGGCATGATGCGATATATTTCAAAACCTTTAGACATACACTTCACCTACATACTCTAAATAGAAGAGTTTTGAAATAAGATAACCTCTCAATACGACTTATGTTAAGAGGTTTTAAGCATTTTTGCAAAAAAAAGTAAATCTTGAAGTGATAGGTCAATTTCAGTAAAATGCTTAATCTTGTGTTATTTTTAAGAATATAGATTGATATATCTTGGTCAAGGATTTTAAAGACTTTTTAGAGACCCATTCGTTTATTCCGTGGGAATTTCCGCCGATCGGGCCTAATTCAGCACCTATAATTCCCATATTAGTGAAATATCTTGTATCTGAAGCACCACCTAATTTTTCACCAACAGCAAGGATTTTCATACCATGTTGTTCCGCTATCATTCTTAAACTTTGGACGTAGTGGTGTGATTCATCTACATTCATAGGATCGGCTTTAAAAGTAATCTGGCATTTAACATCTGGTATTAAAGCACTAAAGTGCTGATAAATAAGTTCTTTTATTATCTCATGCCCATTTTTGTCCTTTAACATCGCTCTGATGTCAAAACGAAGTGAATATACTTTATGTTGTGAATCATATGTTATATTATTCGGCGCAATGCTAATTCCGTATTTACTAGGGGCGACTGGCCATGAAAGCGTTGGAAGACTTGATAATTTCCACATTAATTTGCTTAATGTTTCCGAATATATGATTTTTGATGCTTCAGCACCTTCATTATCGATATATTTTATCGTAACCTCAGTCGGAACGGAATTATCCTTTTTGGAAGTGCTGAAAACAGAAACGACTTTTTTGTCGACGGAAAACTTTGCGGCAGCGAACATTGCATGAATGTCGGCACCAAGGATGTATGTGGCACTATGAAGGCTTGTACTTCCATCTCCTTGGATAGATTTAAATGTTTTCGCTTTGAGAACGCCAGATGCTGTGCTTGTCTTTTCATGTGTTTCCACTTTTATTTGTGTTATTCCACGACGTTTTGTAACTAAAATTGGTTGATAATTTGGTTCTCCATTCACGACAAAGGCTGGTAAAAGAGTTTGTTCCTTTAAGGCATTAATGATAGCCGGCATTGAGGCGGTACCGCCGATTTCTTCATCTCCAGAAAAAGCAATAATTACAGTTCCTTTTTTCGGCTGTAAATTCTCAAACGCTAATAACATGGCGGTATTTCCGCCTTTCATATCAGCTGCGCCACGTCCGTAAATTTTGTCTCCTTTTTCAACCGCGTCAAAAGGATTATTGACCCATTCTTTTTTTTCTGCCTCTGTAACGGGAACCACATCTAAGTGCCCCAAAAATAAAATAATCGGATGCAATGAATCTATTCCGCGTTTTAGAAGGATGATCGGGTAAATTTCATGTTTCTCGCTGGTTTTTGAATTCTGGTAATAACAGTCGTTTATTTCGATTACTTCAAAGCCATGTTCTATTCCATACGTTTTGACATACTTTGCACATTCATCTGATGGAAATAATCTTTCTTCTGGATTTATGGATGTATCAAAAGAGATTAAGTCTTTTAGTAGTTTAAAAATCAAACGACATATCACCTCTTCTTAAAATTAAAAAAACGACGGATTGGCTATGTAATGAAAAAATACACGTAAGAAAAGATAAAAGATTAATTTTTCTTAAATGGTGCAATGATATCTCTAATAAGTGAATGAAAAGGTAAAATTATTGCAGCAATGGAGGCAGGCTTATTTTTTGGATCCCATGTTTTATTTTGTAGGGCAGCTTTTAAATCGTTTATTGCGTAAAGACATGAAACCTCGTAAACATTGTTTAACGCATCATCAAACAAATCCGTCA
>WAPZ01000239.1 GCA_015520535.1 Candidatus Heimdallarchaeota archaeon | reverse complement strand
TGTCGAGAGCATTCAAAATAAATAATTGTCAGTGCCTTGAAAAACAATGTCTCCCAATAAACCATTGTGGTTTTCTTTATCCAAAGAGGAAAAAAGAAAAAAAATTATTGAACTGCGAAGAGAAGGCAAATCTTACGCTAAAATTGCAGAAATTCTCTTAAATGACCCTAAAAAAAAGAGTACTGTTTTCCAATGGGCAAAAAGAAATATAGATGCCACACTTTTAAAAACAGATCGTGAGACGCGCGCTGAACATCTCCCAACGGATCCATTGTATGACGCGATTCCACGTGAACTTTCTCCAGAAGAACAAAGAATAATGTACGACATCCTTCTAAGCTTGTATGGGAAACTAAATGCGATTGGAATACAAGTGATAGAAGAAGTCGAAAAGGTTTTAAATACACAGCTGGAAAGTCTCAAAAAAACGGGTTTCGTATTAGATACGCTTGAAGAGAGAATAATTTCTGCAATCAAGAAAAATATCGCCACAATTTCACCCCAACACAGCAGTCCATTGCCGCCAGTAGCACCAGCACAACGACCACCAACACCGCCTCGTCCACCAACTAGAACACCTCAAATACCACCAATACCATCACAAAAACCCCTTTTATCGCAAAAGAGCGGCGCGCCCACGCTGGAAGAGATTGAGAACATGACATTAGACGAAATCAGAAAACTCCCACCAGACTTTCTCGAATCACTCTCCCTTGAGGAAAGGAAAAAATTCATGGCAATTGTAGAAGAGAAAAAGAAAATTGCTAACATGAGTCCAGAAGAACGTGAAGAATATTTAAGAAAAAAAGCCGAAGAGAAAGAAAAAGCACAAGCTGCTGACCAGTTAATTTTCTCTTTAAAGGAAAATCCAATGTTCAAGAAACTCAAAGAAAAAGCTGATGCGCATCAATTAGTCGGACGGGGTGAATTTGGGAAAATATAAAAAGGACAATACCTATAATAATAAAATAGATAAGAATGATAAGAGGCGATTTACCAATGGACCTTGAGGCTGGAATGTTAATCTCGGTATTCGATCCTAAAGTAGGCCCGATGCCATGGTTTTACACCGGAGATCTTAATCAAGACGAAGCCAAAATAATCGCATATAAAAGTCAAGTTTCCGTTCATATGATGACAACACGTTTTAAGCTACGAACTGCAAAAGCTGTTCTTCCCTTTTTTCAGTTTAAAAAAGTGGGATTTGTATTTTTATTCCAAATTAAATCTTCAGTGACCAATGAAGATCTAGTTGCATCAATCAGCTTAGTCGTCCCGTCTCAATATCAAATTCCATTTTACCGGGCGATTTATGCCTTTCAAGAGCAAATTAGAAATATTGCACTTAACATTGCCAATAATTTTATCTATGACGGAAAAACACAATTACCTGCGGAAATTATCAATGCCTTAGAAGAAATTCGGAAAAAAACACATGAACAACTAATCAATTCAAAGCCCGAATTTCAAGTGAGTCACGCCTATTTCTTCGTCAATCACATTAAGAAAAATTTGGATCGTTTGTTTATTCCGCTGTTTTCTAATAAACCACTAGCCGTAGTCAGCAATGAAAGTAGTTTGATCGAAAAAGGCTTATCTGGAATTGAAGGGCTCGCACCACATCGATTTTTCACAAAAAACCTTCTTAAAGAGGGAGTAATTTCAGAAGAACAAGCCAAATCTATCGATTTAGTAGGCGCACCGCGCAAATATATCAACAACATTAAATCACAAAATCTCACCATTGTGGACATGGACAAAAAAGAAATTATTGGACCGTATACCAATTCATACACAAAAAGATTGGCGAAAGCCTTCAAAAAGGCAAAAACTGATGAATTTCCACACGTCCTCAAAGATTCACTTACTAAGTTAATTGAAGTCGCTAATCGCCTTATTGATGCATGTGGGCTCATGACAGAAAAAGAACGCAAAAATGCCGTGCAACAGATACAAAAAGAAGTTAAAGATAATGATATGATTAGAACTGCAGCAGAAATTGCGAGTGACTGGAATCCACTCATTTCTGAACTTATCACGACTAGTGTTGCCAATGAATTTGCCGACTGGATGGATACGGGACTTTAAAATTTAGTTATCGACCTTTTAACATTTTTTTTCGTTTTTTTGATATACGAACTTCTGTCGTTTCTTGTGTAACTAATTCATATAAAATTGCTAAATCTTTCGTTGGATGTGGACGAAGAATTCTCCCCAAACGCTGAATAAATTGTCGTGAAACGCCACTACCCGATAAAATTATCCCCACACTGGCGGTGGGCACATCAATTCCTTCATCAAACACTTGACTGACAGCTAAAACTCTAATCTTCCCTTGCTTAAACATATCTAATATCCATCGTCGCTCTTTTGAAGCTGTTTTATAAGTGACGCATGGAATAAGGAAATGGCGTGACAACTTTTCAATAACATTCACTTTTTGTCCAAAAATCAGAATTTGTTCCGTTGGATGCTTTTCCAACAATTCTTGAATTACTTTAAATTTGGTCGGTGAATGATACGCAATATGTTGGGCCTCTTGGAAGGCACGAATGGCTGCCTTTGCCTGTGGATCAATATTTACACGATAAAGAATTTTTTGGTAGGCATCACTTCCTATACGATGTTTTCTTATATACTCTCTAAAAATTTTGATTTTTTTATCATAACGTGATTTTTCTTCTTCAGACAGTTGAATAGGAATTTGAACGACTTTATATGGAGAAATAAAGCCTTTCTCCCGTAACTCATGCGGTCTAAGACGATAACATACCTCTCCAACTAAATCTTCCAAGATCTTACTCTGAGCAATATTTTCGTCAATGGTAGCTGTTAACCCCAAACGAAAGGGAGCAATCAAGCCATATGCAATTATTTGATAATTAGAAGCAGTTAAATGATGGACTTCATCGAAAATGACCAAGCCAAAGTGCCGTGACAATGAAGCAATATAAAGCGCCCCACTATCATACGTACAAATAGTGATATCTTTAATTTCCTTTTTCCCACCCCCAAATTTACCAATTAAATCGTCATTATTGTTTTTGGCAAATTCATTCAGTTTAGATGCCCATTGATCTAATAATGCTAATGTTGGAACAAAAATAATGGTTTTTTGTTGTAATTTTTCAATTGCTTTTATTCCAATGACGGTTTTTCCACTCCCCGTTGGTAATAAAAAAATGCCACGTCGTTGGACTTGTTCCCACGCCTCTAACGCGTCTTTCTGATAATCACGAAGTTCAAGATCGGTTTCAAAGCGTGTGTTTAAGGAAAAATCTAATGTAAAAGCGAGTTTATAATGCAATTCCATATCTTCGAGCAACGCAACTAACGTTGGTAAGTCCTTGGGATACAAAACAAGTTCATTTGAGTTGACGAGCTGAAGTGGGATTTTCTTTCGTAACCGTTTCAGCAAAATTTCGTTATTAGGACTATTATTTACTTTACAAATTAAATGTTCACCGCGATACGAAATTGTTATCATCATTCAATCATTATGACAATGATTATTCAGTACTTTAAATATTTAACGCGTTTTTCATCTTATTTCATTTTTTTTCTCTTCGATCAAAGAAATATTCAAATACATAAGTTTATAAATAAGGAAAAAAGTTGTTAAATGGCTTCAAAAAAAAATAAGTT
>WAPZ01000238.1 GCA_015520535.1 Candidatus Heimdallarchaeota archaeon | reverse complement strand
CTCATTTTTTCACCGTTATTTCCCAACGGATTTGTTTTATTAAAAAATTTGCAATATTCTTAGTTGTTGATATATTGGAAACATTACCATTAAGGCCCATCATATATATAGAGTTTTCGTTGCATGTCAACAATGGTTGGGCTGACATCATAATACTCGCTATAATAGTAGTAAGAGTCGCCCCATTCTGCTGACATTAGATTGCCATACTTTTTTATATGACCCTTTGTTGTATCTATATTGTGGTCAGCTGACCACCGATTCCCTTTCAGTACACCGTATGAATGCTGAAACTCATGTATAATGGCTACACAAAACTCTTTCTGACCATAAGGATATGGCACAAAGTTTGCTATGGTGATACCGCCAAAAACCGCAAAGATATTCCCTAGATTCACACCACCTTCTGTTGTAGAAGAAAGTTTTCCGCTAAACCCAATGAGTATGTCAAACCCATGATTATACCGACTTGTTCCCAAGCTAGGTTCGTTTTCATCCCATTTGCGTGAAAGGCCTAAATCACGTTGAGCTAGGACTGGAAGGTTATCCAGTAGCGCGCTGGGATTGGTTTCCGAAAAAGAATCTCTGTAGAATTTTCGAAGCACAATGATTTCTGTGTTGAACAAGTCTTTAAAGGTTGTTTCTTGCCAGTCCTGACCATTTGGCCTATAGTGCAAGGGCCATATTGTCAAAGCATCAACAAATGTGCGTTCCGGACGGTCGGCCCAAAATCCATACTTCTTATTGAAGGCTCGGTCATAATAGACCACCGCAAACACCTTATGCGTAGCACCTTTCTCAATCGTAAAAAGTTGCGTCACAGATTGTTCCAGCGTCAGCGCATTCTTCGCCCATACCTTCACCTTAGCTAACAAAAAAGTTCCGATATTCAGGGCATAATGATTAGTCAAAAGTGGACCCACTGAATACTGCACGGTTATGCTGCGTCCTACGCCCAAATAGGAAGTCACAAAAAATGACGACGTCCATACGGTATAATCGGAATAACCGATCACATTTTCGATCAAAAAGCGCGAATAGAGGTAATATGCGGGTTGGTTACCCGTGTTGCGAAGTGTCAGTTGTAGCATGATCGGCTCGCCTTTCTGATATGTGGTGTGGGAAACCATAGCGGACACGACTTCTAAAACTGGTGCTGGTGGCGGTTGTGGCGGCGGTGAACCACCACAATCACCAGCTAACGTCGGACACGGCACGTTCTCCGCTAATATCGGTATATCTACGTTTACGGAAAACCGCGACTTATACATAGCGGATAGCTGCTGATGAGGCATAAATTGGGCGTAAGATGCAGTAACTGTGGTGACCATGGGTGATACAGGAAATGCGGAAAATATTTCATGGGAACGGAGTGGAAAAGCATCAAAAAGATTTATAGGAGCAGTAGTTGACCCAGAAACATCAAACCAAGGCCACATGTTCCGCAACCGTGTGAATGGATGTGCTAATAAGAAATTCTTTCGCTCTTCACGCATCGCTTTCTGCTGTAATACTTCATTAGGATCAACTTTTACGGTAATCTTCCGTGTTTGTCTTTGTGTTTCGAGGTGTAACGTAAAGACAAAAGTTGGAACGGGTTTGCCGTTTGCATAAAACATGAAGGGGTCTTTTTGGGTGAGGTATAAGCGACGTTGCCGGGAATGCGTCATGTGCAATTCAAAGTCCCATCTTAACGGTGAGGTTTTTTGAAAATAATGCCGAACATAGTGCGAATAATTGTGTTGCGTTGACCAGGACACGGTAGAAAAGGTTTGTGGCGTAAGTGGCGGGGCATACGTTTCCTGAAGGTTGGCAGCGGATGCCCGTGAAAGGACTACCGCCCACGGTATCGTGGAACGTACCGCACGTAAGCCGCCATCTTCGGAAATAGCGCTGAGAATTCGTGTAGAATCGTTCAGTTGTAGACGCGTAGAGACGAAAATGAGGTCACCACTGGACGTGGGGTTCATTTGCACATCAACAACGGTTACCGCTGGAGAAGGCTGCAAGCTATTCCCCACAAGGTTCGGTTGGGGGGGTCAACACCATTAAAATCAGAAAAACCAGTGTTGGATTCATCATAAGCCAACCACCATGTTCATAAAGTTGTTTTTTATTTACTTCATTTCACAGTTTCAGTGAATGTGCTTAAAAGCGTTCGGAAAGCGGAACTTGAGCTTATCATCAGTTCTATTTTTCCGTGGCACACACTTATGTCACATATAGGTGAAAAAGAGAAAGTTCATATTTTTTTGAAAACCACGTTCAAGTGGTTAAACGAAAGCAAGTACTTGCTTGTAATGAGAAGATGTGGGAAAAGAGATTTTCATCGCATATAAAATATGAAGAGGCTTTAAAATGTCCGATTTTGAGGAAAAAGTATATACATATCATTCGGGAAGGGTGGCGATTCGGATTACAGATAAGAAAGCCCAGATTCGTTTTTATTTGGCTAAGATTAGTAATTTTCCGGAAAACCTCGGCTATCTAGTTCTCTTAAGTGGTTTTATTCTTATAAATGCGTTTTATATTCTTCCGATGGTGTCATCGTTTTTGAATACTACACTGAAGGTACCTGCGATAGTAACCTTGATTCCACTTGTTGTTGTTCTACTCATCGTACTTCTACTTCTTACAGCGGGATATCGAGAATTTCTAAAAATGCTGGTGACACATAAACAACCCACTCTGGTATTTGAATTTCAAAAAGACGGAAGTAGTATCGCTTTTATGAGAAAAGATTCATACATTTATGTAAATGCAGATGAAGTACAACGACTCAAGAAAAAAGTGACAAAAAAAACCTTTAGAAAGTGGTATTTAAAATCGTATACAGTTCCGGTAACTATTTTAACTTTTTATGTTCATCGTCGGGGAAATTACACCATTGGAGACCCCATACTAGAGTTGGCAGTCAAAAAAGAGTTTTGTTTACCTCCGGAAATAGGAGATGAAATTTTTAAGCGGTTATCTAGATTTTTAGGACTTAAAACAAAAAAGAATGATCTAAAGACCGCTAATAAGCGAGATTCAAGTCCACGTAGTGAGAATAAGGTAACTGGAACAACAACGAACGATGCAAAAAAAATTCAAATAAAATTGACGGCGAAAGTAGATGACTAAGGATGTAAAGGAAAAAAAGCATTATATAGCTTTTATTTTAGGACGAGATCCGTTGTTAGCAGTAGCAGAACTTCAATCACAAATTAATGTAGGACGGATTTCTGGAAAAATAGTAGAGTTTAATGAAAACGTTGCATTGGTAGAGACTACGCAAAAAGTATTTTTTCTAAAAAAAACGCTTAATTACTTTGGTGGTATACCTAAGATAGGAAAGATCATTGGTGCGGTATCAACCGTTGATGAAGTTCCAAATACTTTTTCATCTTTTTTATATGATGAAGTCTTTAAAAAATTACCTTCAGTGTTTCATTATTCAATTTCGTCGTATGGTTTGCCCCTTTCAACGGCAATTCCGACTGTCAATATGACGAAAGATGCAATAGAACTTCAATTCAAGGAATTAAAGGTCAAAGGAGAATTTCATCCGCCACAACGGGAGACTTATTCTGATTTAGTATTAGAACAACCACCGAAGGATATAATACGCTATAAAATGAATAAAACACGAACAGATTTCATAATTGCGAATGTAGGGAAAAAAATCCATTTAGGATATACTTTAGCTGTGTATTCTCCAAAAAAACATCAATTTCGTGATTTAAAACGCCCAGTAAAGGATTATTCCATTAATATCTCCATTCGAATGGCACAGATTTTAATTAATCTTTGCCAAGTACGTGAAGGAGAAACCCTTCTGGATCCTTTTTGTGGTGTAGGCACCATCTTACAAGAAGCATTACGCCGAAAAATTCATGTAATTGGGAGTGACATCGATCCGGAAATCATTAAAGCCGCTAAGAAAAACATACGATTCTATCGTCGAATCTATCAATTACCACAAAAGAAAGTTAAAAGTTCATTATACACCATTGATGCCCAAAAGTTGAGCAAGCACTTCAAAAAGAACAGTATTGATGGAATTGTGACCGAACCATATTTAGGACCGTTATTAAAAGATTATCCTTCGAAACACAAAGCCTATGCCATCATAGATGAATTAACACCATTGTATGAACAATTTTTCAAAGAAGCACATCGATTATTACGTCCTAATAAGCGAATGGTCATAATCCTTCCCTATTTCAAAACAAGAAAAAAGGATAAAATTCAACTTCCGCTAGAAAATTTTGTTAAAAACACGACGTTTCAAATTTCAGACCCACTTAAAGAAGCTGGCTTTCAAACGTCATGCATTCCTTATGATTATAGCTCGCCAACATCAAAAATCGGAAGAGAGATCTATATTTTTGTTAAAAAAAGATAAAATAGACCACTATATCTATCGAACCTTATATTACCCGTTTATTTGGATGAACTGATCTATCATAAGAAAAAAAACAAAAAAGCGCCTCTAAAAATCAGGGCTGACGACAGTAAAACGATCCTTGCTTCCAATGGCAATGAGGGAAAACGACTTCTTTTTAGGGGTTGTACACTTCATTTTAAGGATGAAATAGAGTTCAATTGGATAGAGAGGCTTTTCTAAACTTTTTCCCTTTTCATATTCTTTTCTTTTTGACTCAAACGTATTTATGACATTTTTTAGCAAATTTTTTTGTTCTTTTTCAAGATTAGGAACACCTAAAAGTTCTTTCAAGGCTTTTTCGTCTAACTGCTTGACAGAATTAAAGATTACTTTATCAACCGTTTTGATTTTTCCTTTGATGTCAGGAACATTGAGGAGTTTTTCGTCTTCTTTTAACGCAATTAATTGAGGAATAACTTCGGCTTTCACATCAAAGGGAACGGGTAATAATTTGTATTCGAAGAAGACTCCAGTGCCTTGGCATTCCTTACACATAACAGGATTTCCCTTACATGATGGGCATAAAATTTTTCCGGTTCCCCAGCAATCTTTACAGAGAGAATATTTTTGGCCAAAACATTTAGGACATTGAACATGAATCGTTTTTCGTTGTTTTTTATTATTTTGGTCGAAAACGTTAATTTCTATAGGTACTTCGCCGCGTCCTTTACATTCTTTGCAGGTTATTTTTCCGGAACCTTTACATGTTGAGCATTCTATAAAATTATTGCCTTTGCAGCGTTTACAGAGCTCAGTACCCGAACCGTTGCATTTCTGACACTTTTTTTCTTCTAATTCAGAGAAAAAAGGAACAACATCTTTTCCTTTCCACTGTTTAGGATCAACAGAGGATCTGAATTCATAAAAATCAATTTTTCGCAGATCGAAGGATCGAACCCGTTTGATTTCTTTTTTATCTTTTTTAGCAGGTTTCTTTTCTTTTTTGACATCAAACATAAAAATAACTGATTTTTCGACGGACTGAATGGTTTCACCGGCGGAAACAGCAGTTTTTTCTTTGAGACCAAATTTTTTTTCAATATCCTTTAATGGGACAGAAGATAACCACTTAGAGAATATTTCATCGGGATGGGGGCTTTGCATTCTCAAAAATAGCTCACCTATATTA
>WAPZ01000237.1 GCA_015520535.1 Candidatus Heimdallarchaeota archaeon | reverse complement strand
GCTAAAATACGTAGGTTTTTGTTTATCTGAAGAAAAAATGAATCTAAGTGGCATATTGTCGTTGCAAAAGAGAGAGAAGAGAAAAAATTGAAAATCGTATAAAAACAAACATGTTTTAATATTCTTCTAAGGTGATTTCAATACTTTTCTGTTTTCTCTTAATTTTGCACGTCATCACACGATCACCATTAGGGGTGACGGAAACCATGTTACCTTCCCATGAGATTTCAAGGCCGCGTCCAACAAACTTGTGATCTTCAAACGTTGCATTCCCACGTATAATCAACGGGTCAGCATATTCTTGCTTTTCTTTGTCATAAGGGAGTTGAAAAACTAAGATAGAGGCATTTCGTCGCATAAGAACGGTGCCATTTTCCTCAATTTCAAGTGTTCCATCGTTTTGGCCACCCCAGCTGATTCTTGTACGGACTCGACGTGGACGCGGGCGTTCAATTTGTAAAAAACGAATTCCACTGATTAAAAAGCCGGTGCTCCGTTTACTTTCGGGAGTTTTATGAGCTTTGACAAATAAACCGGCTAACGCCGGATCTTCCACATCAATCACGGGTAAAAGATCTAATTTTGAGATATATTCAACTACAGTCAAGTTTTACACCTCGTTTTGATATTTCTTCTAATTATTTGCGAAAAAATTCTCTACCAACTCAATAGTCTTTTCTAATTGATCAATTGGTGGTAATAATACCGAACGGAAATGGCTTTTTCCATATTTTCCAAAGCCACTTCCAAAAACAAATAGCACGCCAGTTTCACGTAACAATTCTAACACAAACTTTTGGTCATCTTTATAACGTTCATCAACAATTTTAGGGAAAACATAAAAGGCGCCGGGTGGCGGCGAGCACTCAATTTGTTCCAATTCATTAAGACGTTTTACAAAAAAGTCACGTCGCTCTTTCAGTTTTTTATTAAACTCTTCAATGTGGGGATATTTTTCATAGAGTGCTTTTGCGGTGGCATATTGGACCGGGGCATTGGCACTCAAGCGCACTCTGGATTCTTTCTGAATAGCCTCCCACACCCGTTTGTATTCGGAATGCCTAATTACGCCATCAGAAGCTATCATCCATCCCAAACGCCATCCAGTTGCCAACATTGTTTTTGATATCCCGTTAAACGTTATTATTGGTGCATCAGTTCCCACAACTTTTTGGGTTGAAATCATCTGTGCATTATCAAAAGTAATAAGGTCATAAATTTCATCGGAGACAATGAGAAAATCTTTTTCTTGGGCAATTTCACCGATTTCTTCCACAACTGAAGGGGGTGCTACTCCACCCGTCGGATTATTTGGATTAATCAATACCACAGCCAGAGTGTCTTTATCACTTAATCGTGCAATCGCATCGACATCGGGTATCCAATTTTCGTCTGACAATAGAGGATATTCCCGAATTTCATGACCCGTTAGTGTAAAATATCCCGAATAACTTGGATAACCGGGTCCTGGTAGTAGAATATTGCCTGCTCCAAAAGAAAAAGCCAACATTTGAACGGCTTCAGAGACACCAGTTGTTACGATAATATTTTCGGGATCAACATTGACACCCCAATATTCTTTTTCGCGCCAAGCAATAGCTTCTCGGAGCATCGGAAGCCCTTCAGATGGTGCATAACTGTTGATATTTTTTTCTACAACAGCTTCAACCAGATATCGCTTGAAATACTCTGGTGTTTCGAAATCATATTGCAATGGATCACCAATGTTCAAATGTATAATTTCTTTACCACCTTTTTTTACTTCATTGGCGGCAACAACAAGATCTCTAATCGCATATTTGATTGCAGTTGCTCGTTCCGAGACTTTTCCCATTTTATCAACCATCCACAGTGAATTTAAAGCATTTGCGCAAGAAAAATGGAGTCATCCAAAAAATAAGAGCGTTAAATAACGCTTAATGCCCATTTATAAATTTCTCAACAAGGCTTAAAAATTCTTTTAAACTCCTTTATAAATGACTTTATAAATATATTTTAAGATCGTTACGAATGAAAGTAGATTGGTGATAAAAATGGCAACTGCCGCTGATACTGGAAAAAATGAAATTCGAGTTACCATTCAGAACGTTGTAGCATCTGTAGACCTTCATGTTAAAATAAACTTAGAAAAAGCTGCACAGGTGCTTATGCGAAGCTGTGAAATTTCATACATCCCAGAACAATTTCCGGGGTTAGTCGTAAAAAGTCTTAATCCACGAACAAGTGCTTTAGTCTTTTCCTCCGGAAAAATGGTCATCACTGGTGCAAAGTCAGCTGAAGAAATCGAATACACAGTAAAAACCTTACGAGAAAAACTTGAAGACGCCGTTACTCGTCGTTACCGAAGGAATAAGGAACCACAAATCACAATTCAAAATATTGTAGCCAGTGGAAACCTCGGAAAAAAAATTAATTTAGAAATTGCTGCCTTATTATTGGATAATTCTATGTATGAGCCCGAACAATTCCCCGGCCTTATTTATCGAATGGAAGATCCCAAAACCGTATTATTACTCTTCCAATCCGGAAATACCGTATGCACCGGTGCAAAAAAAGAAGAATATGTGTATGAAGCGGTAAAAAAAGTCAAAGAAGATTTAGAATCAATTGATGCCCTCATTGAAGAGGAAGAAGAAGAAGAAGGCGAAGATGCCATGTTTCAATAAATAAGCCCTTCCTATTCAATGGCTTTTCCCATCTGGGTTCTTTTCTCTCCACTTTTCTCTTATTTATGTATAGCAATGGAGGCATAGCCTACAACTGCGCTTTTATCTCCGCTAATATCCCCAGATGTCGAATATCCAAGTAATGTGGCGCTGTCAAATCCAAATCGCTTTGCAAGGAGCAATAGCGTAGTTATTGGACCATATCCGCATGCGGTGATATTGTACTTTCGACGAACTTCATTCATTTTTTCAGGATCAACACGTAAAATTTCGTCAATCATCCTTTTGTCATTTTCCACTGCCACATCATGGGGCACATAATGACTAAAATCCGATGACGCAACTACAATAATATCTTCGCCGCGCTCCATTCGACTTTTCATTACAGGATATAGGATCTTTGCTAACGCTGAACTGGGAAGAAATTCTTGTGCTAACATACAAATCGGCACCAACCGAAACTTATCGCCAAAAATATATTGCAAAAAGGGTACTTGCATTTCTAATGAATGTTCTTGTGCATGTGCCTCTTCATCTAATCCAATTCTTACATTACGTGTTGGATTCTCTTCGGCTTGTTGTGCCAATTCTAAAATAAAGGAAGAATTCAATTTTACAATTCCTAATGGAGTTTCCCACATTCCTGGCGGAAATATCGCAATATCTTTTCCCCAGCCAGTATGATTGGGGCCAAGTAAAACGACTGTCCGTACAGAATTTCGATCTTCTGCTAATGCATAATAACCACGGGCAGCTGTTGGTCCCGAGTACATATATCCGGCATGGGGCGAAACTATCCCGAAAATCTGTCGTTTCGATTCACGCTGCGGATCTAAATCCTTAGGATCCTTTTGTGGTCCTAATGGATGCAAAAAACACTCTTTTAATTGTTTTAAAAGTCGTTCTTCAGTTCCTTCATACCATGTCCCCGCTTTCGCTGCCGGACGGAAAACTTCATGCATTGCACTCACCAACTGACTATATAATGGCTCTAAATGTACCTTCCCTCCCCCATTCTTAACATTTTCGATTTTGTGAACATGTAGAAAACAACAGAAGGAGGTAAAAACGAAGTAAAAACACAAAAAAAGAGGAAACAAAATTAAAATGGAGATTGACGATTAAGCCATTCCCATTTTCTTTCCTTTTTCTTCATTGCGGCTAAGGCTCGGGGCTTTTTCAATGCTTTCTCGGAAACTTCTAAAATTTCTAATTTTCCATGTGCTTTTGCAGCTTCTAATGCTTGCATTCCAGCGTCAGTCCGTACAATCAATGTTGTCCATCCTTTTTTCGTTCCGACCGCACCTGCTGATATATCAGCCCATTCAGCTGCAAAATCCGGACAAAAGAGGCATCCTTGAGACATGTATTGTTTTGCTTCGTCGAGTGGTATTACAACTTCTTCATCCTTATCTTTTAACTCTAAGATTAATTTTCCCTTAATATCAATCCGTTTTATCTCCTCGGGCTGAATATGATATTGTTTCTCAATCAGCTTGGGAAAAATCTTCGGAGAAAAGTTTTCATAACAGAATAGTCCAATTAAATATTTGATCGCACGCCCATAACTCCGAACTCGACGTTGTAGTAAACGAGCCGCCTCAATTTGACAACCCGTTCCAACAATTGCCAAATTTTTCAATTTTCTTTTTCGAACCGCCTCTTTTATCTTCGACAAGACCGGAACCACGGTATATTTTGTTCCAGCACATGCTCGTACTTCTTCCGGCGTAGTTGCAATAACAATTTCGGTTTCCCATCTTTCATTTGCCTTCGCCAATATGGCTCCATCAATTTCGCCAGCTTCTAATAAACTAACCACTAATTCTGTTACTGCACCGCCTTCTTGTCTTCGTGGCAAGTCATATTTTACTTGAGCCTTATACAATCCTATATAACCGCCTACCAAATCATCCCAGACTTTACCTTGAGGACGAAACATACCTTGATCCGGATTAAAACGTGGACACCATTTAAGACAAGAACTGCAATGTTTGCATAAACTTAAGTCTTCTACATATGGTTTCTCATCAAATTTGATTATATCTACTGGGCAAGCAGAAATGCAAACCCCACAACCAGCACACATGGCATCTACTATCTCTTGCTGCAAATCTTCAAATCCAAAGCGATGTTTTTTTTGATCATGAGTTGCTACTGTAGCCATACCATTACCCCCGGTCAAAAAAGTAAACATAACTCTTTCCTATTTCATCCATTTTACAATGAATTAACGACTTTTTAATACCTTTTCTTTTTTTTCACATCTGATAACAAAGCTGGCGTCTTACGACCTTTTCATACGTTCATCATGACTTATTTTATGGTCTGTGCGCTCACTTTTATTTTTAATTTCAATTCATTTTAAGAATTCTACATTAAAAGATATAATCTTACAATTTCCATTTTATACACAAAAATAGAAAAAAAAATTAGATAAAGTTCCGTTCTTTTAATATCTTCTTAAGTTGTTCCGTTGCTTTCGGACCTAATTCATAAATCACACGAACGGATGGCTTATTGATTTTAAGAATGCGTCCTAAGTCGATTGGTGTTCCAATAACGACTAAATCACATTCAGCTTTGTTAATTGTCTCTTCTAATTCCTTTAATTGCTGTTCTCCATAGCCCATTGCCGGAAGAATCTTCTCCAACTGGGTATATTTCTTATACACGCCCTCAATTGATCCAACGGCATATGGACGTGGATCAATAATCTCGGCTGCGCCTGCTTGTTGAGCCGCTAAATACCCAGCTCCATAAGACATTTCACCATGTGTCAATGTTGGTCCATCTTCCACCACTAATACACGTTTTCCTTTAATGGCATCGGGATTGTCTACCGTGATTGGAGAGGTTGCTTCGATAATAATTGCGTTGGGGTTTACTTCTTTGGCATGTTTCTTTACCAACTCTACGTTTTTCGGATCAGCTGAATCGACCTTGTTTATTATGATCACGTCCGCCATTCTAAAGTTTGCCTCGCCGGGATAATACGTCAACTCGTGTCCGGGACGATGTGGATCTGCGACTACTATATGAAGATCGGGGACATAGAAGGGGAGGTCATTATTTCCGCCGTCCCATAAAATAATATCAGCTTCTTTTTCCGCAGCTCGAAGAATTTTTTCGTAATCTACTCCGGCATAAACTATATGACCAAATCTAAGGTGTGGCTCATACTCTTCTCTCTCTTCAATCGTGCAATTCTGTTTGTCTAAATCATCATAAGTAGCAAATCGCTGAACTTCTTGTTTACGGAGATCTCCATACGGCATTGGATGTCTAATAACCGCCACTTGTTTTCCAGCCTCTTTTAAGAGTTGTCCAATTCGACGGGTGGTTTGACTTTTCCCTGACCCAGTACGAACAGCACAGACCGATATTACAGGTTTAGCGGATTTAATGGCTGTGTTACTCATACTCATTAATCTAAAGTCAGCACCATTAGCTAAAGCGATTGAGGCTCGATGCATTACATATTCATGAGAAACGTCACTGTAAGCAAACACGACTTGAGTGACGTTGTATTTTTTAATTAGATTGGGGAGTTCTTCTTCAGGATAAATGGGTATTCCTTCTGGATATAACGGACCAGCTAATTCAGGCGGATATTTACGCCCTTCAATTCCCGGGATTTGAGTTGCAGTAAAAGCTACTACTTCATATTTAGGATTATTACGAAAATAGGTGTTAAAGTTATGAAAATCTCGACCGGCAGCGCCCATAATGATTACACGAATTTTATCATCGCTCATAGGTAAAATCACCTCGTTATTTTTGTTAAATGCTGTATGTGTTGCGAATCAACTAAAAAAAGAGGATATCACTACCCAAGAACACCAATTTTTCGCAATTTTTCTTTTTTGCGATGGAACACTTTCACAGCAGCTGGTCACGGGTGATTTTTTGAAAAGATATCGTATTATTTCATATTTTCTCATATTACTATCAAAAAAAGAACTTTTATGCCATGCTTGTGCCTTTTCAGCTAAGGTGACACAAAATTAAACGTTATATGGGTGAAAAAAGAAAATTATTGCAAAATGTTTTGTACAGCAGAATTTTTACTTTTCAGAACGAATTGTTGGGGTGGCTTCGATATTTTCCGTTTTAACGCCAATGTCTTCCATTATTTGCCCATCTTCCATACGTAACAGCCGCATTACAGTGGGGTCCACAAAGCTTTCATCATGAGTTACAATGACGAGTGTTTTGCCTTGTTCCCGATTGAGTTTAATGAGATAATCAATGATTTCTTTACCGGTGGCGGAGTCTAGGTCACCAGTAGGTTCATCACCTAAAATCAATGGTGGGTCATTGGCTAATGCACGAGCAATCCCGACGCGTTGTTTTTCACCGCCGCTTAATTCATGTGGGTAATGATTAGCGCGTTCTTCCAGATGTACCAATTTTAAAAGTTCCATTGCACGTGGAGTCCGTTGTTTTTTGGGAACACCTGCAATGAGCATGGGCAATTCCACGTTCTCTAGTGCTGTTAAGGACGGGTGAAGATTGAAAAATTGGAAAATAAAGCCAAGGAGATGTCGTCGAATGTCAGCTAGTTCATCATCACTTAGTTTTGTTAAATCTTGACCTTTGATGTAGACTTTTCCAGAAGTTGGTTTTTCTAACCCGGCAATGACATTTAAAAGCGTGGATTTTCCCGAGCCTGATGGACCCATAATAACTACAAATTCGCCCGGATAAACGGTTAAATTAACACCATCAAGGGCATGGATAGTTGAAGACCCGACATAATATTTTCTGACTACATTTTCTAATTTGATTAAAGGAACTTCATTTTCCATATTTGTTGTCATTTTTCAACCTCAGTTTTTGAATTTTCATTCTTTTTGGCTATAAATTCAATACATCTTTAAGATTAATCAACGGGAATTATTTTCGCATATCCATCAGCAGCTTCCACTTTTACATGGTGTTTGATTCCAACTTTAACACGTACATCTTCGGGAATACGAAGATTTCCATGATCGTCTACATAAACAATTTCTTCACGGTCTACGGAAGGAAGATTTGGGTCAACCGCTCGATGAAAACTAGTGACACGCCCATCTTGAATTCTCATAGCACGTTTCGTCATATTGGCAAAGCGGTGGTCGTGTGTGACCACAATAATTGTTTTGCCTAGATCTTCGTTTAATTGTTTAAAAAAGTCAATAATTTGGAATGTAGTGGCGCTATCTAATTCTCCGGTTGGTTCATCTGCTAGAAGAATGTAGGGATCATTTGCTAAAGCAACTGCAATTCCAACCCGCTGTGCTTCCCCACCGGATAACTGATAGGGTTTATGATTTTTTCGCTCCAATAAACCGACTTTTTCAAGAAGATATTCGGCACGTTTTTTCTGTTCACCTAATGAAAGTTTTCCGGCAATTTTCATTGGAAGCATAACATTTTTGATGGCAGATAAATTCCATATTAGATTTTTTTCGGGAAGCTGATAAAGAAATCCGACATATTCACGTCGATAGCGAGTTAAAGCCTTTCCCTTCAGTTTGTTGACAATAATATCACCGACACGTACGTAACCGGCACTGGGTTTGTCCAATCCACCAATTATATTAATTAATGTGGTTTTGCCGGCGCCAGACGGGCCAATTATGGCAATTAACTCGCCCTTTTCAATTCTTAAGTCAACACCACGCAAAGCGGGGACTTGTAAGCCACTAACTTCGTCTTGATATAGTTTTATAAGATCATGGCATTCAATGAACGGTTCTGTGCTCATATTTAACGCCTCATCAATGGAATTCCTATTCAAACCAGCTTTGATGGTTTTTTTATAGTTTTAGATATGGGCAGTCGGGCATGCATCTATGAAGCATGGTTGGCATCCATTACTTTATTGAGTGCCTCAAGTCGTTAAATAAAGATAAATAATAAAAGATATGCAGAATAAAAGGGTTCCACTGAGTTGCATAACCCAAAACCATGCAAGATCAGCATTTGTAGGAGTATCATTTGTTGCAATATATTTTCTTCCCCAACGCTCTACATATGAGCCAAAGTTTTTCCGCATATGGATTTTAATGATGATAACGGGCTGAAAACCTATATAAAGGGGTTCACAACCAGAAAAGAGATCCACAATCAAATGTAATACTGTGGCGAGAAAAAAATAAAGAAGTATAGGAGAAAAATAAAGTGAAAAAAGAAATAAAATCCCCCATAAAAGAAATTGATGAGAAATTATCCGTCGGTGTCGGGTACGAAGTAATTTTTCTAGTACAAGATCAAAAAGATCTGGTAGTTGAGTTCCAATCAGAATTTGAATAACGTTAATTAAGGAGAGTTGGGTTGGATTAAAGGCAAAATATAACAAAAAGACACCAAAAATCCACTCACTATGTTTTATGGGTTCCATGGCACATAATACCTCGTGATTAGAGCAAAAGATATAATAATGCTCCACTGATAAGAATAATTGAGCTGAGTATGGTATGAAGCCAATACCAGCCAAAAATAGGTGGTAATGCTTCTGAATCATAAAAAAAAGGGCTTAGTATTCTTTTAATGTGTTGACCCAATGTTTCCAGAGAATTGCCGTCAATAATTAAGATTTTACCGCGTTTAGTTAAGGGAGATAAGGGATAAATGGGTGAACCACCGCCAATGACATCTTGAAGAACATGAAAAAAACTACCAAAGAGAAGAAACCATATAATGGGAATATAAAAGGCTAATATCCCAAGTACAAGGAGAAAAAAGAGTGTATGAGTGAACTGGCGATGAAGTTTTTGAAAATTATTGTGAAGGGAAAAAAACCAATCAATTAAATCGGGCAACTCACTACCGATAATCACCAAAATAGCAATAAATGGAGTGATGGAAATTTCATATACCGCAGCAAAAACAAGAAAAAGTCCAAAAGTATAAGAAATGTGGGCAATTGGTTCCATTGACACGATCACTTCTTATGTTTTCTATATATG
>WAPZ01000236.1 GCA_015520535.1 Candidatus Heimdallarchaeota archaeon | reverse complement strand
TAATAATACTGATAATAAGTTTAGAATATAGAGATCTTTAACAAATCCAAGCCTACGAAAGGAGGTATCTAGATGTGTCATTTATCAGTTGCGACACCAATTATTAAACCCATTAATGGATTATGCAACTTATCTTGCTCGTATTGTTATACTTCTGGACTCAAAGGATATAGCTCTAAAAATCGCATGTCTTTAGAAACACTAAAGGCTGTGATTGATTTTTTCTGTAATAATCAAGATGAGATTGAATTTATCTGGCATGGTGGCGAACCTTTGCTTGCTGGGTTGGAATTCTATCAGGAAGCAGTAAGAATACAGCAATCATGGAAAAAACGAGGGAGAAAGATATCAAACTTTCTTCAAACAAATGCTACTCTTATCACGCCGGAATGGGTTCGTTTCTTTGTAGAAAACGACTTTTTCATAGGTGTGAGCCTTGACGGACCAAGGAAATTTCACGATCAAGTCCGTTTCTATCCTAATGGTAGAGGATCATATGATGATGTCATGAGAGGTATTGGTTTGTTGCGCCGAGGTGAAATCTTCAATGGAATTATCTGTGGTATAAGCGCTGTTAATTACGAATTCCCAGAAGAAACTCTCAATTTTTTCCTTGGGGAAAATATAAAAAAGTTGAAATTTGCCAGAATAAAAAACATTGGCCATTGTGATAATGTATCTGGGATAACTATTTCACCAGCACAATATGCTGATTTCATGATTACCATTTTTGATCTCTGGTTAGAAGTGGACGATCCAGCAGTTGAAATTCGAGATATACAGAGTGTTGTCAGTCTAATTCTTGGAGGGAATAAACGCGAATGCATCTATATGGGACAATGTGATCAATTCGTTACTGTATACTCCGATGGTTCGATTTACGGTTGTGGCTCTTTTTCAAAAACAGACAATCTATATTTCGGTAGCGTGCTTGACGAACCCTCTATAGTTAGATCAAACTCACGATTACAGATCTTCCGAGACCTGCTGGAAAAAAGAAGAAAATTTTGCCGCGCCTGTGATTGGTATTTTATTTGCAAGGGAGGATGCGCGAAGGATTGTTATGAATATCTTGATTCTGTTAAACCATTAAGTAAGGTTTGTGAAAATTTACAAAGATATTTCAGGCACATCTCAGGCAGGATAAGATCTTATAACCTTATTTAATCGGGAATTACCTATTTCAACAAGAAAGGAGGTGAGAGATATGCTGAAGTACGATTCTGCTGCAAAAATAAAAACCCAGCTCATTCCGAAAGCCCTATTACAAGCCAAAAAGGAAGCCAAAATTCAGACTTCGGGTAAGGAAAAATCCTGGGATAAAGCTTGGGAAAAAGGTCCGTGGGATAAAGGACATTGGGCAAACAGAAAATAATTCCTACAGACCCCATTGCCCCTTCAGGCTAAAATTTCTGAAGGGGTTTTTATTTTACATTTTACTTATACATTTTGCTTAATGACCCTGATTATTTCTTTAAGATAATCTTCATCAATCTGCCGAGCGTCGTTAGTATATTTTTTTGCCCTTTGATAAAGATTGAATGCAACAATTTTTCTCCAATCTAACAGATTTTTTGTTTTAACAAAGCTACAAGAATTAACTTTGATGCCAAGATGCTTTTCGCTAAGGTATCCTTCCGGGATAAATGAACTGATTAGTAGTTCCTCCAAAAATATTCTACTTGGCATGCCTCCCGCCAACTTTGCTAATAACGTATTATTCTCTTTAGCAATATTTACAATCTTTGAATATAGACCTTCGTTCTTTCTCAACATTAAATGAAAAAATTCATGTGCCAAGATGGCCAAGTGGAAAAAATTATTAGGCGTTTTAAGGCTAAACGGAATTTCAAGTACTATAAAACTTTCTTTTGGCGTCCAAGAAAACCAACCATCAATCTCCTTATCATTGCTTGTCAAATTAGAGATAAAATAAATAGGAATTTGAGAGATTTTAAAATCCTTTACTCCGCTTAATCTTTTTAATTCAACAAAGATTTGCTGGAGTAAAAAATAATTTTCTTGGAAATGTTGCTCCCACAAAAGCAAATGTTTGGATATTTTACGCCAATGCGAAGCGAATACTTGATTTGAGGAGGTGAAAATTTTTTTTATCTCTCCTGCCTTTTCTTTTCCAGCTGCTTTTTCAATCTGACTCCAGATTTTGTCTTCGTTTTCTCCGTAAAAAGACAAACTAATTTTTTCATCTAACAAGCATCTTCGCAAATCAGATTTAACTAAATCTCCTTTATATGTTCTTGAAATGAAAATCAAAAAATTAGATAGGCGTGAAACTTTTATCGCTAAATGCATATAATTTTATTATAGCAGAGTGAAGAAAGATAGGAAATTTATGAGAAATTTTTAAAGAACCACATTTATTTGACGGCAAGAG
>WAPZ01000235.1 GCA_015520535.1 Candidatus Heimdallarchaeota archaeon | reverse complement strand
TAGTCATTAATGTATTTTCGTACTGTTTCAAACCACATGCCAATAACTGATGCTTCCATGGATATTCAGTAATATCCTGAATATACGATTTAAGACCGGTTACTTCCTCAGAACCCTCCAGGATTCGCTTTTTAACCCGTTCCAAATACCGTTGAAAATCTTGAAACGAACGCGATAAAAAGAGACGACCATATTCCACCAATCGCACAGGTAAAAACTTTACATAAAAACCAAAATAAAGTTTCAGGATCAAAGGCGTCCAGAATTTATAAGGGTGGGTTTTATCCGGATATGCCCAAATTTTAGATGAAAAATTAAAACTAGGTAGATCTGATGTATTAATTATTTTCTTAAACAAATTTTTTATTGAAATCTCATCTTGAAATCGCTTTTCACTTAAAACCGCTTGCACAGTTTTTTTATCAACCCAGGGTTTTCCCTCATTGTTTTTAAAATTATCCAGCAAAGAATTCCCTACTTTTGAAGCCAGATTTGTTAAATAGTGGTGTTGATCAAAGTAAAGTGCAACCGATCCCAACTGGGTCCAACAATTGTCAGGTGCGGTACGATTCCCTTCGATTATTCGCGCATTACTAATGAGCAAATGAAGGATCATTTGTGCTATTAGATGGGGGATCTTTTCTTCCGATAAATTAACGTATCCCTCCGGATTGGTCTCATCGGCGTTTTTGTCCTGAATAATGACGACATTATTAAACGGCCGTTCCGCCAGTGGGAGGTCATTTTGCATTGTATTTAATTGAATTAAAAAGGACAGGCAGGAGGTTCGCATCGTGTGTTCAAAATTTGGCAATTCCTGAGGAATATAAAGGAAACCATAATTTTTTAAATTTCTACCCGGGAATAACCTTTCTCGCCGGAGCCGTATCACTTTACCGAGCAAATGATAAAAAGTTTGCACAACTGGGGAACGAACATCACCAATTAGTGCAATTGATATATCTATTGCATGTAATTCCTCCACCGTCAGGGTTGGTTGTGTAGGATTATTTTCTCTATGGTAGGAAAAAGGGGAAAAAAGGTCCAAAAAATTTAGAATTTGAGAAATCAAATCATCCCCGGCTTCTTCCTGAAAACGATCAATCAGAAACCAACGAAATTTTTGTGGATCCTGTTTCAATGAAAACTGGGTCCAACCCGAAAAAATGTCGGTAATTTCTTCGTAAAAATAATCAATAGATATTGGAGAAGATATTCCAGAGCTATTCTGGTCCCCAACAATAATTATCCACCATGGTTCCAACGTCATTGCATTACCTATTGAATCATTCTTATTAACATCTCCTTTACCAAATTCGTAAACTTATGAAGGTCAGCATAAAACTCCACTCCCTGGATTTGTTCATGAAAGAATTTAAATTCCTCCCTTAGACTTTCTGCAACGCCATTAAAAACCTCAAGCCAATTTTGCCGTATTCTGCCTTTCAATTTATCCTCAAAATCAGCAATTCGATTTCTGTACCTTTGAAAATCGGAACGCAATGTATCGAAACAGCTTACTAAATCATTGTCTCCGGAATACACCTTTTCCAGATCCCCCTCAACGATATTTATTTTCCGTTTGTGAATGGGAATACTTTCATGTTTTATCATTTTAATCACAAGGTGATCGGCTAAAGATTGGACTTTTACCGGTGTAAAAACAGAAGCATTATCTCCGATATTATCTGTTACATGAAAAACGCTATTCCTTTGCTTCTCAAATTCTTCTTTCTGCAGTATTTCCCCAATTTTATTATAAAAAAGCAATTTTAAAAAGAATTGCAAATCTTCTGCCTGAAAACGTTTCGACAACATTTCAAGTGCATCTTGCAAGGTATCTGCTTGATTAAATATCCGGTGAATATGGGGATAAAAACGTTTAGGGGAATTTTCTTTTAAATATTGGTATGCATCTTTATAATATTTATAGGGTCCATAATTCTCGAAAGTTATTCCAAGGTAAAACTTAATCTTATATACGGCATTTAATTGTTGATCTACTAAAAACTGATGATTGGGATCATTCTCTTGATAACCAAGCTCATTCGCAAGAGACTGGCTAGGTGCCACAAAATAAAATTTTGGTGCCGGTTTTCCTCCTGCAGCAAAATTTAAAGGACAAAAAACCTGGGTGCCTTCCTCACTAAATTCATTCTGGATTCGCCTTAATTCGGATTCCTGGCTGGCAACATATATTTTATAAATGTCCCAAATATTTCGATGAATTTCTCTCCCTATTGGGGAACCTGGAGTAATTAAAATATTTTGAACATAGCCATTTATTAAGTTCAGTAACTCGTTAAGCAATTGACCGATGTTCCAACTCCCATCCAGGATTCTACTGAAAAACCGAATGCTTCCCAATTTTTGATCATAGTAGGGGGAAATCTCAACTTCTCCTCTAAATACCTGTGGATTTGTAAAAAGCGTATACAGAATTTTCTGTAAACCTTCTCGGCTTCGATCCGGATCCTGAGCATGCCTCATAGGCTCTCCACCATAAGGCAGAACGGGTATTTGTTGCTCATACAATTTGGCAAAAAGATGATCCGATTTCCATCCTTCTGTAGAC
>WAPZ01000234.1 GCA_015520535.1 Candidatus Heimdallarchaeota archaeon | reverse complement strand
GTGTATAAGAGACAGCTAAATGTATTTTGTGTATCACGAATAATAAAATATGTAAGATTCTTAATTATAGGAGATGGAATTGGATCTGTTGATGTTATCGATACTTTATCACCAGTCACAAATGGTGGAACTTCTTGTGTAAAAGTCCATATGTTTGTTACATCATCAACTGTAACTGGAAACTTATCAACTGTTTGATAACGAGAAGATCGAAGTTTAAAAGCAAAGTCTATAAACCGTTCAATTTCCAAGGACCAATTAATTATCCTTCCTGTGGAAGGATCTAATACATTATTATCATCATTTATAATAAATCCACTTTCAGAAGAAAAAACATCATAACCTCGAATAATGTCTATAAGATTTTGTACACCAGATACTAAATGGGGTGCAGTAAATGTCTTAACATTCGATTTATCAATAGAGTAATTTCTCCATTCTTGATCTGTGGCACTTCCATCTAAAGCAACAAAAGTAGAATCTATTTGACCTACAAACTGATCACCAAATCCAGAAGAAGTTAAAACAATTGCATTTCCAATATTACTATCTGCAAGTGTTTCAGCTATTTGGAATTGAGTGTCACTAATTTTTATTAGGAAATATTCAATATCATTACGTAAAGGTATTGGTAAAACTTGTGTTGAAGAAAAAACTACACGATCACCAGTATTCCAAGGAATAGTCCGATAATTAGCCGTTATTAATCCATCTATAGTACTATTAGCAATATTTGTTGTTACTTCAATAACTGTTGTATTAGTACTAAAGTTATAAGCTGAATTTACCACTTGCCATGTTCCATTATTTCCAGTAGAACCACTAATAGTAAATGTAGTATTCGTAGAAAACACTTCAACTTGATTGCCCGTTACGGTAAATGTATTATTAATTACATCTACATCTTGTATTGAATAGGTATATAAATTACAAACATTATTAACTACATCTACATAAAATTGATAATTGTGTACATCATAGTACTCAATTGTTTGTGTTAAAGGTGAAAAAGTATTAATAGAAAATTGCCAATCCGATTGTGTATTTGTACCTTGATAATCGGGAGCGGTTTGTAATATTGAAACATTAAATGCATGAAGCCAATGATCTTCAACACCTCTTGATCTCTTTAATGTAATGTTATAATCAAAAGTATTAATATCTAAATTACGATTTCCAATATCAAACGTATCTTTGTTGATAAAAGATGCAAATTGATATGTCAATGGAGCTTTCCATTGTGTCCATAAGTTTCTAAAATCAGAATAAGCTGCATCATACCCAGCAAACCTATTTGCATTTACATACCATTGATTAATACCATTAATTTTTAATGATTGGTTGTTAGCATCAATTTCACCATGAAATTTTGTTCTATTGTGTGAAAAAGTATTATTTGTTCTACGATCAATTTGCAATTGGCCCACAGTTATAAACTCTATACCAAACGTTTGATTAATCAATCGCATAGGTTCTAATTTATAAGCAACGATGAGTTGGTCATATAAAAATTGTGTTGAGTTTCTCCATTCCCATTCCAAAGGTCCTGCATCGTTAAAAGAATAATCAAGTCCAGGAGAAACTATTTCATTTGAAAAATTTGAAAAAATAGATCTATTGTTTGTTACTACAGGTTCTCCTGCACTTATATGATCAAATAAAGGTGGTAATACATCATCGGGATTATAGTTAGTTGTTCCACCATCAGAACTAATAATATTATCACTAATGTTTACAGAAAAATAATTGTATGTAATTCCTACTTCACCAGGTGCTCCAGTACTTAGTGTAACACCATCTGGTAATAGTTCTCCAACGGGGACTATTCCAACTCTAATATTTTCCCACATTCCTGTAGTTGTTGAGTGATTATATTTCCATCTACGTGATCCATATGTAGATGGATCATCATTACGATAATTAGCATCCCACCAAGATGGTTTTTCAAAATAACCTTGAAGTATCCAAGGTTCTAAATGTGGATATGGTGTTCCATACATTTTTTGATATAGGTCTTTCCAATCCCCTCCTGATTCACCTCCCGTATTGTTTGTGCTAGGAAGTAAACCAATATAAATGATACCCGTAGGAGAAGTCCCAACAACATCTTCAATTACATTAATAATAGTTTCATCATTTAATGCATCATAACTTGAAGTAAGAACAGTCCACTGACCATCATTATTAGTAGAATTTTTAATATAAAATGTTGATGCCGGCACAAATATAGAAGTTTGATTACCTTCTACTTTAAATAAATTTAAAGAATCATCAGCAGCAACTATTTCATATTGTGTTCCTGGAACTGAATACTTATAATTCCACGTAAAGGGATCAGATAAAGAATAGTGTCCAATACTACTATATGGATTATCAATATTTCGATTTCTCACATAATTTAAAAATTGTTGTTCTAACAACTCTTGATGCTTTGCCTTTTTTGTTGGTGTATTATTCAATATTGAAAAATCGAAACTTGGTGTAAAAGATTGTGGTGCATTTTCATAAAGTTTTGATTCTGCTTCTAATATTAATGAAGCGACTATCTCATTGATATCAATTTCTTCCCAAGCCGCTATGGAAGCTGTTGTTATATCTGAAGGATTTGAACCATTATGAAATCTTCCATCTCCCACAGTTAAACCAGAAACAACGTTCCAGTTGGAGCCTGATTTAATTCGTAGTACTTCAACACCACTATTAAGATCCATCCATAAAGTTCCATCAGGATAACTAACGGAAGGTTGAGCAGAACCAACAAAAGCACTTAATCGATAAAATTTAGGAGCACTATTCGATGGTGTATAATACCAATAAACTCCTGATCGTACAAATGAACTAAAATTAGTAGTAAATTCTAACAAATTATTTGGAACATTGATAGTATTTGATTGCCTTCCAAAGTTTTCTACTGGTATAGCTCGCGGATCAACAGTATTAATTATTTGTTGAATAATAGAATAAACAGTTGATTGTCCTAATTTATAATCTTTAATATGACCATCATGATGAATAACAGATGTTACATTTTGTGTTTTATCAATTAACAATTCGGGTAACTTACGTTTACCAATATTTAAATATGGTAAGGTTGCTATCCAATTGCGAATTCCTAAATTTGTTTGATCATCGAATGTTGTACTATCACCAAAGACAACATTAAATGCTTCATTTTGCTCATATTGTATTATAATGTTTGAAGATATTTCTTTTATAAAATTTACAAGAAAATCATTTGATGTATCAGTCATCAAGTCAATTGATTGTTGACGAAACAATTCTATCAAACTATTTAAACTATTTTCATATTGATCTTGAGCAAATTCAAACAATGTTGGTGGTGTAATATTATCAACGAATGCTGTTGATAATAAAGTATCAAAACCATCATTAAACTCTTTTATTGTTCCTCCAACACCTGGATTTATTTCTGTGTCGGTTAACAAATGAAACATGTTTTGCTTTGGACCTGAAAATCCTGGAATGGTTTTTTGATTTTCAATAATTGTTGAAAAGTGTTCAAGCAATTCTTGAGAAGTTAAAATTACTCGATTTTCGTGTTGATTGTTGTAATATAATTGATTAGGAATTTCCCACTCCCCAGCTGGATCACCTACACTAATTTCATTTAAATCAGCATCAACATATTTTGGAACATACTCTTCGTTATTTGATCCTGCTTTCCAAATTGTTTGTATTGTAGGATCTGTTAATAAATAGTCAGCATCTACTGTTAACCACGACAGTGTACTATAATCTCTTATTTTCAATTCTTTATTGATTGTATCATACCAGTATATGCCATCAATGTTTGATTCGGGGGGCTGCGGCTCAGTTGCACTTATTAATGCTTTACTGTATTGATTACTACTATCAATTTTTGAAGACCAGGTCTCTCCTGTCCAAAAATAAACTTCATTTGTATCTTCCTTAACCCAAAAACCTTTTGAAAAATTATTATAATCTCTATACGCTAACAACTCACCATTATCTGTTTTTAACAAATCTTGTTCAAAACTAAAATTATTTCCAGAACGAACTATACGTAATCCAACATTAACATCCAATGCGGCTGATGAATCTTCAAGGAAACCAAAAATGTGATTTGCCTCATATGCTGTTTCGCCTGTGACTTTATAGATATCAAAGAGTGGATACTGATTGGTTGTTGCTTTTACTTGTTCTACCTTTCGTAATTCAATTAAACTCATCGTTTTTGGTTCAGTAGGATCTGCAATATAATCTGCATTGTTTTCTACTGTACGAATGTTAGCCAAATACTTTCCTAATCCTTGAATTGAGGCCTCACCCACTTCAATACGTATTATGTCAAACTGTTTAACGGGAACATGAAATTTAATTCCAGAAACATACTGTGTATCTAATCCAACCCCCAAATCAACTTCAGTACTTTCATCGTAATTTCCATATTGACGAACACCATTAATATAGACACGAATATCATTGAAACCTAAAAGAGCTCGTTGTCTCAATGTTCTGATTGATTGTGGAGGCACATATGATGCTTCATCAGCTAATATAAATGTGTCTACCCCATTTATTAAAACATTGTATTCTTGTGCATATGGGCTAGTTTGAAACTGGTATCCATTAATATTGTCTACTATAATAGATGCTTGTGGATCAATTTTTATTAGAGGATTTACAGGTTGATGATTAATAGCTGTAGTTGGTTGCAAACCTACAAACACCCAATGTTCATTATAACCTTGCCAAAAATCACCTTGAGAAGTTTTATATGGATGTATAGCTGTAGGTGATGGTGTAGAATTAGATGGTATAGTGAAGTTGTAATTAGCAGATATAAAATTAGGTGCTGTAAGTGGTTCAACAATTTGTATACGTGTTCTATAAGGATCGTTAGAAGTTGATGCGCTATACTTAGATCGTACTACTGTGTAAATATCAGGATTAGTTTCTGTCATGAAAACATATCCTGGTACAAAAATATTTGTTAGATCACCATATCTTTCATCTAAAACAATTTCATTATTTAAAGTATCTATTTCAAACCACTCTAAAGGTGATATTTCTATTTGTGTTGGACTGTTAGTTGTATCATTAAACTCTTGGTATGAATATGAACGATACTTCCATATTGGTTTAGTTATAGTCCATTCGTTTAATTCAAGATTAGGCATATACTCAATAATTGGAAGTTGAGCTTGTTTTGCTTGAGAGAAGTTTGAAATATCATTTTTATGAAGCCATTTGTTTTCTTTTATCCATTGGTCGGCTGAATCTGAATTGGTAGAGAGCTTCCCACAACCTGTTGAAAAGTCCCAAAATGCATCTCCTTTTATTTGTTCTGCAAACGTAGAAAAATTTGAAATAACTGTTACAAAAGTACTACCATCATATTGTTTTAATTTATCTGTTGATGTGTCAAACCACAAATCATATAACGATGGTGTTCCGTTTGCTGTTATCCAATCTGACTCTGTTGGATGAGAAATAATTAAAAAAAGTTGGTCACTCCACAAGATAGATCCAACTTGGTTATCATCCCATAGTTGAATATCCCATCCTGTAGTCCCTTCACAAACACATTGTTGATTTGCTGTTAGCCCAGCCAATTCTTCATCTAAAGATAAAACACCATCAGCGGTATTATCAGAAAAAGTAGTTCCTATAATAAGAATAGTTTGATTTAAACTACTATCAAAAGATGAAGATGTTACTTTTTGAAAAGATGAATTAAGATCAACGTTTGATGAATTTTTTATAAAAAATAAAAAACCTGGCTGAAATAGTGAT
Source organism: Candidatus Heimdallarchaeota archaeon (assembly GCA_015520535.1). Lineage (GTDB taxonomy): Archaea > Asgardarchaeota > Heimdallarchaeia > Hodarchaeales > S146-22 > S146-22. The sequence goes on along the minus strand of WAPZ01000234.1, from coordinate 1,084 downwards.
GTTTGATCGCCTGAAATATAAATTGAACTTGTAGAGGGATCAACATTAACGATACTAAATTGATTTCCATGTAAATTAATTAAATCTTGAAAGAATTTCACACGGGCTGAAGCAACATTACAATTATTTTTTATAGTAATATATTGTGGTTGTGATGTGGCACTGGATGGATCTACCCAATAATAATCTTGATAATGAATTAATTTATCTATATCAATTGGAGGAAACCAGTTAAATGTAAGTGTTTTACCCCATTCATTAAATTGATCTGTTTCAACACCTAAACGTTTTAATTCATTAAGGATATCAATCCACGAAGCCATGTGTTCAACTGTACCAATTTTATTATATAAAAGTGGTTGTAATTGAAAACCTTGACGATGTGGTGTTGGTTCTTGAATTTGACGATTTACTATAGCATTAGGATTACGTTGTCCTATCAATCCTGAAACTTTTCGAAATTCAGATTTAGATAAAAATCTATTAAATGTATTCTCAAAAAGACTTAAATTTACATCTGAACGGAAAACTTCAGGTAAAAGTTTGAAAAGATTTGTCCTAATTTTTTTATAATCACTATGGTTTTTATCTACCACCAAAAAATCTCCTTCTACGTCCTTTATTTATTAAAGGTCTCCCTTATAAAAAATCTAGATTTTTTTGGTGTTAATTCTCTTGACGAAGATTTTCAGGAGTATAGGATTGAACAATTTCTATGTCGGTTGTATCAATATCAGGAATTAAAATTTCATCTTCTCTTGCAGGAATTACATATAAATCGCCAAATTGTGTTTGTTGATATAAAGGTACTAGGGCCACAGAATCTATTTCCGTCCCCAAATCCCTATGTATAGCTGCTGATAACTCTGAAAAGTAAAAAGTTTCACCAAATTCCCACGTCGCAATATTAAAAAACTCCTCAACAATTTGAACAATTCTTACTTTAACTTCATTGTCTGTTAATGATGTTGTTAGGTTTTGTGAAGCTGGGCGAATGATTTTAATTTTTGCCTGTAGTTCAGGAGCAGCCTTAGAACCAAAAATAATTTTAAACTTACCAGAATGAAGTACAACTGTATCAGAA
>WAPZ01000233.1 GCA_015520535.1 Candidatus Heimdallarchaeota archaeon | reverse complement strand
GCTTATAATTCATTTAAAAAAGAGATTTGACAATCGTCAAATATTTAAATAAGCTAGCAGAGTTGATATATGGCGAGAGGACGGAATGTTGTAAAACTTTTTTTCGTCCTCTCGCCCTCCCTCCCCCTCTTATTTAAACAAAACTTTTTTCCCCAAATAAAAACATGTAGAATAAAGCACAAGTGGAAGTACAATTAAAAAAAGCAATTTCAGATGTTTGTGCTCTGTGCTATAAAAGCAAAACTATTTTAGCTAAATGACATACGCAAAAAAACGAACGTGTCTCATAAAGCGTTTTTTTCCTATATTTAATTTCAAATAATTTAAAAAAAGGAAAATGAAAAAAAATAAGTCAAAAATATACTATTTTTGGTGTTGTGTCCTTTTACGATAAACTACTATAATGCCAACAAGAGTTGAGATCCCAAAAATCGTGCCAACGACATCATATCCGGGAGTAACCACGGGTAAGGAAGTATTCGGTGATGTTGCATTATTAGTATTGTTATTATCTTCGCTTGACGTATTGGATGGCGGTGGTGAAGACTCAGGCTCGGTTTGTTCTGGTATTTGGCTGAATAAATCATCATCTGTAAAGTTATGACCGCCAAATAAACTTGAATGCTTAGTTAATGAAACAACAAAATCACGAGAAGCATAGAAACTTCCGTTTCCTTCAACGTTTACCTCCTCAAAAGAGGTATCGCCACTTTCTTGTGAAATTGCTAAGGATGGGGGAGAATTGTCGTCGTGCGGAAGCATAAATGTTCCATTTATGGTTATCTCTGGTGCATCCAAAAAGAAAAATTCACCATATTCTAAGAGAAAACCAGTTTCATTTTCAAAATCAAAATAAACATCAATGGAAATTGAAACGTTATGGCCTATTATATCTACATTAGGCGGTGGCGGTGGTGGTGGCGGATTTGTTTGTCCAACTGATAATGAAGACATTTCAGATTGATTCTCTGGTGGCGGTGGTGGATTCATAAAAGTGAAATTCAGCGTGTCAACGGTTACAGAACCATATCCAAAGACTTCAATGATTGTATAATTATTCTTCACTCCATTAATTTCAAATTCCCACTCAAACGTTGAAATTGACCAGTTAAATGTCATAACATCGTTGGGTGCTTCAAAGAACATATCACCGGGAAAAAGTTCCGAAAGACGCGCACTTTGAAGGCCTAAAGGAAACATTGGTCCTGAAATGGGGAAATAGGTATCATTATATCCGACCACCATCTTTCCACGGAATTGTTCATGGAAGGAATCGGAATGATTCTCGTCATCAGCGGTCGAATTATCCCAAGTATTCGTTACTGGATCATAGAAGTCTCGGGTGACATTTTCAACATGTTTTCCATCACCTAATCGTGCATTTTCCAATTCAGCTATCTGTTCGCCTGACGGCGGTGTGTTCAAGTTTAGGATTCGCAATTGTTCCGTGCTATTAAAGTCATCAAAGCCCGTGCGGATTTCGTGGACTAAAAACATGTAATCATTCGTGGTTTGATTAAAAAAATAGAGTTTTAAATCCATGTTGAAGCTATTATATTCAGTACTTTTATATTCAAATTGATCTCCCACTTGTGGTGTGTAAGACAAAGTTGGGCGAAGATTTAGAAGTGTAGCTGACATTACAGCTAGTAAAGAAACTGTCAAAAGCAATTTAACTTTAAATTTCATCTTATTGCATCTCTTTTACAATTATATAACATTTAAGCAGAAATGTTCCGCTCTAATTATTAAATTTTTTCTATCTTTTTAAAATAAACTAAATAATATTTTCGTGAATTATGTGCTTTTACTGAGAAAGCTGAATGTGATTGCACAGAAGATTTTTTACAACGCGTCTTTTTGATGTTGTCACGAATTACATTGAATGATAGCTGCGTGAAGTGATGAAAATGACAGAAATTACTGCTAAAGAAATCGAATCCGTGAAAGAAAAGGTCAATTTTGATGATGGGAAGGCTACTATTTATAAATTGGAAAAACTTGAAGAGATGGGACTGACTACCATAGCACAGCTCCCCTATTCCATCCGAGTTCTGTTAGAAAATGTTCTCAGAAATTTTGATGGCAAGTTGATTACAGCAGAAGATGTGCTCACAGTCGCCAAATGGCCCAAAGAAACTGGTCGAAAAGACATACCTTACATGCCATCACGAGTTGTTCTTCAAGATTTCACTGGTGTACCATTAATTGTGGATTTTGCTGCCATGCGTGATGCTATAAGTAAATTGGGAAAGGATGCAGAACTAATCAATCCTGTAATACCCACAGATTTAGTTGTGGACCATTCTGTGCAAGTAGACTATTTTGGTGTAGCGAATGCCTATACGTTGAATCTTCAAAAGGAATATGGGCGAAATAAAGAACGTTATATGCTGTTAAAGTGGGCACAACGCTCTTTCAAACAACTAAATGTGGTGCCGCCTGGCACTGGAATTATTCATCAAGTCAATTTAGAATATCTCAGTCGCGTAGTCGATCTTCGCCCATTCCGCGGAGAACTTACGGCATTCCCAGATACATTGCTCGGAACAGATTCTCATACGCCAATGGTCAATGGCGTTGGTGTTATGGGATGGGGAGTCGGCGGAATCGAGGCTGAAGCGGTCATGCTTGGATTGCCATATTACATGTTATTACCTGAGGTCATTGGTGTGCGTTTAGTTGGTGAACTGCAAGAAGGGGCGACGGCAACCGATCTCGTCTTAACGGTTACCCAATTGTTAAGAAAAAAGAATGTTGTAGGGAAATTTGTCGAATACTTTGGTCCAGGCCTTTCAACATTATCAGTTCCCGATCGTGCCACTTTATCTAACATGTCTCCAGAATATGGAGCAACGATGGGATTTTTCCCCGTGGATTCAGCCACACTTAGTTATCTTTCACTAACGGGACGTGATCACGTTGTCCCTCGAGTAGAAAAATATACCAAACTTCAAGCGATGTTTCGTGAAGATGATGCTGCTGAACCAACGTATAGTGATGTAGTTGAATTAGATCTGAGCACAGTTGAACCTTCTTTAGCTGGACCTGCACATCCCGAAGATCGATTCACACTTAAAGAAGCAAAACAAAAAATAGAATCCTTACTAAAAGAACATGCAAAAAGCCGTAAGAAACGAAAAATAACGGTTAAAAATCCCATCACGGGTGCCACGGAAACAATAGAACATGAGAACGAAATAACTGTGCCAATAAAATTAGGAACTCAAACTATCGAAGTGGGTGATGCCTCCACTGTCATTGCCGCAATAACTAGCTGTACAAACACTTCTAACCCATCAGTAATGATAGCTGCGGGATTATTAGCAAAAAAAGCTGTGTCAATGGGACTACAAACTAAATCACATGTTAAAACCAGCTTTGCGCCCGGATCACGCGTAGTTATGGGATATCTCGAAAAACTGGGCTTAACTCCCTATTTAGAAGCACTTCGTTTTCATTTAACGGGGTATGGCTGCACAGTATGTATTGGAAACTCAGGTCCCTTGCCAAAATATATTGAGGATGCAATAAAGGAATATGACCTCTATGCAGTTTCGGTGCTGAGTGGAAACCGAAATTTTGGCGGAAGAATTCATTCGCTGTCAAAAGGCAACTTTTTAGCGTCACCACCGCTAGTTGTTGCCTACGCTTTAGCGGGAACCATGAAAATTGATCTCTATAATGAACCAATCGGATATACACCATTTGGTACACCAGTGTATCTAAAGGATATTTGGCCATCACAAGAAGAAATTAAAAGAGCAATCGAAGCGGGAGTTACTGCCGATTTGTATCGTGAAAAATATAAAGACGTCTTAAAAGGAGATGATGCGTGGCAAAATCTTACTGCACCGGAAAGCACGTTATATCAATGGGACGAAAATTCCACCTACATTCGAAGCCCTCCTTATTTCGAGAATTTCACGAAAGACGTGCCCGAGCCCAGTGATATCAAAGGTGCTCATGTACTAGTGCTTCTAGAAGACCGTGTCTCCACAGATCATATCTCACCCGCCGGACAAATTGCGCCCGAAAGTCCCGCCGGGAAATATCTCATCGAAAAAGGCGTGGATATTCGTGATTTTAATACCTACGGCTCACGACGCGGTAATCATGAAGTCATGATGCGAGGTACCTTTGCCAACGTACGGGTCAAAAACCTTTTAGTACCAGAAAAAGAAGGTTGGTGGACAAAACATATCCCCTCGGGCTTAGTAATGAGTACTTATGAAGCTGCAATGAAATATAAAACGGAAAATATTCCCGTAATCATTTTAGCTGGAAAACAATATGGAGTTGGAAGTTCGCGTGATTGGGCTGCCAAAGGTCCCGCACTTCTTGGTGTTAAAGCTGTGATTGCTGAAAGTTATGAAAGAATTCATCGAAGCAACTTAGTAGGTATGGGCGTATTACCATTACAATTCGAAGAAGGTCAAGGATGGAAACAATTAGGATTAGATGGAACAGAAAAATACGACATCATTGGCATTTCAGAAGGGCTCAGCATTCATAAAAAACTTAAAGTCATAGCAACCAAAACCGACGGATCAACGATTGAATTCAATGTAATTGCACGATTAGATGCACCGATTGAAATAGAATATTATCGACACGGCGGCATTATGCCTTATATAGTCCGAACATTCGCTGAAAACCACTAATTTTATTTTTTTCTTTTCTTTTCCTTGCTCTTCAGCATTTCTACAAAAATATTGCACAGCTTCAGTCAATATAAGTAAGTAAAGCGAAAGTTATGTGTTTTTTAAATAAAAAAAGCGTACAGTGAACGTGAATAAATAAAAATATTGTCTTTTAAGCGTTTGGCTGCGCATTCTCAAATACAATGCTTTCTATTAACGAAGATAATTCCTCAAATTCTGGTGGAACAATTCCTGTCTTGCTTGTTTCCACTATACTTGTCCAAAGTCTCTCTTGAGATTGAATTGCACTCACGATCTTGTCTAATTTTTGTAATGCAAAATATGATTGTCCCTTAAAAACGTAACAGAACAGTAAGGTTTCGACCACTTTCATTAAAAGAGTATATTCTTGGTGCTTAATACGTTCAATAGTTCCGGAGACGTTAAAGGCTTCACGAACAAAGTTGTTAATGGCTGTCAAAAATCCACCAATTAACATGTCATCAAGTTGGGCAGTCGGTAGAAATTTTTTAGAATACACGGTAACGCCACTTTCTGCCATAATTAAAAGCATGACCGGTTCTTCACGATAACTCATTGGAATTTCCGTGGCTTTCTTCCGGATCATGCGAGTAACGATATCGGCTAATTCTGTTAATTCGAAGCGTTCGCGTATTGATGCATTTCGTTCAATAAAATCTTCCCATTTGGTCATTTGATCTAAAAGGAGATCGTGTTCATTAGAAATTTTTAGTGCTAAGCCGCCTAAACCTTTTTCTTCAGCAATTTGTTGTGCTTCATTTAAAAGTTGTCGGGCTTTTTTCACGTCCAGTTCTAATAGTGCCATTTTTGATTGTAATAAATAGGTTTCTGCTAGGAGTGAATATGAGTTTTGGTTTTTGGCAAGAGTGAGCAGTTTTTCAAGAATTTGTTTAATTTCTTGGAGAACTTCTTCACTGCCAGAAGAACGTAATTCAACTAACAGCATTTCGCACCAGTTAAGCATCGCTTGTGTGGTAATATCTTGGTCAATGATTTCTTCTTCGCTTATTTCTTGAAAAATTTTTTGAGCTTCTGCACGTTTAACAACTCGCTCGCTTCGTTTAAGGATTAAAGCCCGTGCTAAGCGATATAATTGATTAATTAATTTATTATCCTCATTAGCGGCAATTTGTTCTAACTTTTCCAAGTAAGGAAGAACGCGATTGATGTCATGAGGATTTTCATTCAACATCGTAGTCATTAAATTAAACGTGATACGAGCAATATAGGGATTATTGCCAATTTTTTCAAATTCTGCCAAACTTTTAAGATAATAATCGATTGCTTGCTTATATTCTCCTCGTAAATGATGAACAGATCCAATATTATGATAACCAAAAGCGATATCTTGTAAGTTTCCTATTTCTTTACTTATATTAAG
>WAPZ01000232.1 GCA_015520535.1 Candidatus Heimdallarchaeota archaeon | reverse complement strand
CTCATGTAGTGTTTAAATTGACAGTATAAATGCGCTTTAAAGAAAAAAATTTAAACCACTAAACAACAGTTTTAGAAAAAATAATGGCAAAATAGAATAAGGTGAGGAATTGTGTTATTCTTGCAAGCAAATCTTCCAATCGGTGTGTTAATATTTATCGTACTTGGAGCTGCTGCTATCGGGTTTATCCTCTACCGCTATCGGGATGTTATTCAAGAAAGAATAACTGGGCAAAAACGGCGAACTAAAAGTGAAATTGAACGCCAAATCGAAGAAAACATCCGTCAAATTCAACTGTTAAAACAACAACAAAACTATAGAGACGGCGCCATACTTATTTGGAAAACGCTCGGATTAATTGCTTACGGAAATTTAGGCATACGTCGTAGTCCCGCACAAACAGCACGCCAATTTGCAGTCGTGTTAACCAGCCAAACGCGCTCCGATCCGCGTGCTATAATCGATCTTGTTAAATTGTATGAAAAGGCACGCTACAGTGACATTCCAATTACCGACAAAGAATTCGAAGCTGGTATCAGTGGCTTAGTCACCTTTTATCGTGTAGTGGCTCCAACTGATGTTGAATAAACAGCAAATACTGTAGTTAAAGTTCTAATCAGACAACAACGCTGTACACAAATGAAGACATTAAAAATAACATCTGATAGCAACACAGACACCACAAAATAAAATAAAAGATGAGATGTAGCGTCAATAACGGATTCGAAAAGAACTATAGATTTGTGGAATCCATGAATTGAATTGAAAAAAACGGAAAGAAGGCTTACCTGAACTGAAGAATAGGATAGGAAGTGTTTAAGCCTTTATTATTATAAATAATGTGTAATGTGAAGCAAAAAATTGAAAGGAGTAACACCAATGGCTCGAGCAATAACCTCGGGATCCTTATTATTGATAGTGTTGGCAATTATTTTCACATATCCATTTGTGACAGCCTTACTCATACCTAATAATATAATTAAAACACCATTTTCTATCTACAATACTGATTGGAATGGTGCATCAAAGTTTAAGGAAATGTGGGAAGAGGCTGGTGCTGTCGTAAAAACGATTGCCGGGTCCACCAACACATTGAATCGGTTGAATACTACAGAATTATTAGGCGGACAAAATCAGACTGCCGGAACCCTCGTCATTTTGGGTCCCACACTGCATTACGATTTTTCAGAATCCCTATCAATACTTCTTTATCTAGCGCGCGGAGGACGTGTTATCATTGCTGATGATTTTGGCACAGCGAATGATATTTTAGCCTTATTTTCTTCACTATTAGCCTTTTTAGGAAATCAACAAATTGATTTAGGTGATGCTGGCCTCTTTAATTCACTTGGACTTCAAATATCGGGTAATGATTCGTCTAAAATCCAAAATCCGATTATCGGAATAGCCTTCAATAAGAGTTTACTTCTTGATCAAGGATCTTATGAAGGTACACCTGCATTTCCCGTCTTCAAGCCACCACAAGAAAGTAGTACGGGAACTGAATTTTTAGTGGTGGCACCGTGGGTTAAAGATTATGTTGACGGTGTCACTCGAGTAATTGGAAACTATGGAACCATTTTGTCAATGAAAGTTCGATATCCCGTCAATAAAACGACAGTTACCGTTCAAACTGAAAACGGGACGATTGAAAAAACCGAATATATTTATGAAACTAAATGGGTGCCCTTTGGCGGCTTTCCCTTTGAGTTAGATAGTTTATATAACGAACAACTCGGCGTCGAATTGAATATTAATATCAAAATGACCTTACTAATGGGAGCTTTATATTCTTCGCAACAATCATGGCTGGAAACCGATCTTGATGCCGTCCGTCGTGATCCAACTTTATCTAACGTGGAACCTAATACAAATGAGTGGGGCAATCCCGAAACGGGATTTCCGGTCTTTGTTTCTGTACCCTTAGGCTTTAGTTTAGAAGGCAGTGGCGCTAATGCCGGCGAGTTAATCTTGTCTTCTGATCCTTCTATCTTTATCAATCAGTATCTGGATAAGGATAAATATGACTTGGCAAGAAAATATGATAACTATAAATTTGCTCAAAATCTTATTAACAAACTTATGTCGGATCGGCCCGGACAACTTGTCATTTTTGATGAAGCACATTTAGCACAAAGTCCGATTTCTCCCGTGCTACCTTTGGGCCTCTATCTCAGATATTTAGATTTGATCACCATGTTTCCCTTATTTGCGCCGTTTCTACCACTTACAGTGTTAACCTTCTCACGAAAATATCTAAAAGAACGCGTTCGTGCTAAACCAATGTTTGTAACACGTGTGGAACGGTATTATGGACGTTCTTTCTTTGCCACAAAAATGCGTTATTACACGGAATTAGAAGATTATGCACGCGGATTAGAAATGATTTTCCGCCGAATAAAACGACAATTCTCACGAAAATATGGCGAATCTCCCGATCTCCCACCTGATGAATTTGTTCGCATAGTGCAATCCGACAACCCTACCCTCGATGCAAAGTATTATACCAAAATGCTCAGTGAAATCTATACCATTATAGAAAACGACCGACAAATAACAGAAGATCAATTTCTCAATTATTACTTCGCACTCAAAGACTTAGGTGAATACATCACCGGAAGACGTACAGCATAACCAATCCAACCTTGCAATAACTAACCCCTGTCTCTTATACACATCTG
>WAPZ01000231.1 GCA_015520535.1 Candidatus Heimdallarchaeota archaeon | reverse complement strand
CTACTTGGCATCAGTGGCTGATGAAATTGTAATTCAAAATGGGAGCACCGTTGGGATTATTGGGCTTCAAATGAGACGTTCATTTTTAAAAGATGCTTTAGATAGATATGGAGTTACATTGGATCCGGTTCAAATTTCGCCATATAAATCGGCACCTGATCGCCTCACAAAAAATGATTTCACGAAAGAGGCGCGTGAAAATGCCGAGTGGATTTTAGATTCAATATATGAAACTATTGTTGAAGAAATTGCGGAATCAATCGGAAAGACTCCTGATGAATTTAAAAATTTGATTGATAATGCTCCTTATACGGACACTGAGGCTCTTGAGATCGGGCTAATTCATAGAATTGCCAGTTTGGAAGAATTACAAAAAGATCTTACAAATGAGGGAAAGTCGAAGAAAAGACTGACTCCGTGGTGGGATGCAGTAAAAAATCTTCCACTACGTCCACCACGCTCAAAGAAAAATTTAATTGCTGTTATTACTGTTAAAGGCTCCATTGTAGATGGTTATAGTAAAAAACCACCCATTAAAATTCCAATACCATTACTTGGTGAGGAACAAAGTGGTGATTTGACAGTAACTAATTTAATCCGTTATGCAACGAAAAACAAAAACATAAAAGCAGTTATATTGCATGTCAATTCTGGAGGCGGCTCTGGTTCTGCCTCTGAGGCGATGTTGACAGCCTTTGGAGAATTAGTAAAGAAAAAACCTTTAGTTGCCTATTTTAATGATGTAGCTGCGTCGGGAGGATATTATATAGCAACTAATGCTAATTGGGTGGTTGCGCAAAAAACAACTTTAACAGGATCCATCGGCGTATTTGGCGGAAAATTTGTCTATAAAGAAGGACTTAAAAAACAAGGCATCAACATGGTATTTTTAAAGCGCGGTCAAAAGGCTGATTTGTTTTCACCTGAGCGAATGTGGAATGAAGAGGAACGACAACTGATGTTTCGATATATAAAATATTTTTATCAACAATTTCTCAATCACGTCGCCAGATTCAGAAAGAAATCAGCCGATGAATTAGATCCGTATTGCAAGGGAAAGGTATGGACGGGAAAACAAGCATTAGAGTTGGGTTTGATTGATCAACTAGGAAATATGACCGATGCCATTAAAAAAGCTGCTGAGTTAGCAAAATTAAAGGAAGGAAAGTATGAAGTGATTGATCTCTATAAAGCACGGCCATCTGCTCCTGAATGGATAAGTGGGAACCACTTCTTAGATATAGAAGAATACCTCAAAACATTTGAAAAAACGCATATTTGGTTTTTAATGCTGGAAAGATACTCTTTTCACTGAATATTAATCTATTAATGAGGATTCAAAGACTTAAAAAGAAAATATAAGGGTAAACGATGACCACACTTATGATAGTAGCCGAAAAGCCGAGTGTTGCTCGTGCAATAGTCAAAGCTTTATCTATTGGCTTACAAGTTAAATTTAAACGACAGCGTAAAAAGGCAAAATATAATGTTATTTTTAAAGGCATCTACAAAGACGAAAAAAAGGACAGTATGGGTAAGAAAGAGGAAACGACAGATAAATATGAGAAAATAACAGAATTTAAGATTAAAAATCAGATATATCCTCTTCATGATGGTGATGAAATTATCATTACTTCAGTTCTTGGGCACATTCTTAACTTTGACTATCCACCGCCTTATAATAAGGAAACCAGTTGGGAAAAAGTTGACCCCGAAGAAATCATTGATGTAGAACCAATAGAGATTCCTATAAGTCAAGAGATAATCTTACAACTTCAGTCATTAGCAGAAAATGTCGATCATTTAGTTATAGCAACGGACTTTGACGCTCATGGTGAATCTATTGGTGGCGAAATTGCACGTGTCTGTCAAAAAGTCAATAATAACATTATTGTCTCACGGATGTATTTTACTGCAACAAACCCAGCTTCCATCATTCGTGCATTTAAGGAGCAAGAAACGTTAGATGAACTGTTAATAGCACAAATAGATACCTTAAGAAAACAAGATTTAAAGATGGGCGCAATCATAACGCGCTATTTAACTGTGGGGACACAGAAACGTGGATTTCCCGCTAGAATGTTAAGTTATGGTCCTTGCCAAACTAGCGTGCTCTTTTTGATAGCGAAACGGTATTTTGAGAAAATGCGATTTGTCCCCGAAAAATTATGGACAATTCAATTAAAGGTACCAAATTCGCCAAACTTGATATTTAAATGGGTTGACGGACCCAAAAAGGATGAAAATTTAGTAAAAACACTTTTTAACAAACTTAAAGATGCCAATGTGGCTCATGTCAGCGATATAGAAAAGTCGCAAGAAATAATCCCGCGTCCATTACCATTAGACACTGATACATTAGAATCGGAATTGTCTTTATATTTAAGAGTGCAACCGAAAAAAATTTCTGATTTAGCAGAAAAATTGTATAACAACGGTTTTATAACGTATCCGCGAACTGAAAGCTCTTTTTATCATGAAAAAGATTTGACACCGTTGGTTTCTGAATTTTTAAATCATCCAAATTTTCACGAATATGCCGAAGATTGTTTGAAGAATGGAAACCCGAAAAATCCACGAAAAGGCCGATTTACAAAGGATCATGAGCCAATTAAACCGGTCAAGGCGGCCACTAGGGATGAAGTGCGTGCTACAATTAAAGGTTCGGCACAAGATAGAAATTTGGCTTGGAGAATTTATGAATATGTTGTACGGCGATTTTTGGCCACCGTTCATCGGGACATCATTTATGAAAAAGTCAAAACCCAAGTTACTGTTCATGATCAAGTTTTTTTCATGGAGAGTCAGCAAATCGTCGATCCAGGCTTTATGTTTTATTATCCCTACTTTAAACTTATGGAAATACCACATCCACAAGTAGATATCGGTTCACCCCTAAGAATTGTGCCAGAAGTGGTGTTTGAATATACTCAACCCCCACCAATGTGGACGTCCGCAAAATTAATTCGAAAAATGGCTGAAATAAATATCGGAACCGATGCCACGCGGTCAACACATTTAGAAACGTTAATAAAACGTGAATATGCCCTTCTCCGCGAAAATATGATTTATTTTCCCACACCGCTGGGGCAAGTCCTTTATAATGTGTTAACCACTTATGCTTACGAATTAATCGATCCTTCCATCAGAAGTAAAGTGGAAGGATGGACTTTAGAGATAAAAGAGGGAAAAAAAACACCCCAAGAGGTTGATTCTTTAGTTTCTGAACTTACAAAGCGTTCACTTCAAGAATTGAAGCAAAATGAAGATAAAATATTTACCCAGATCGTTGAGCAACTCAAAAGCATGTTAGTTAATTTAGATTTTGGTGATTGTCCCATATGCGGTAACAAACTCACATATATTTACAATAGCGCAACTGGTACGCGTTCCGTTCGTTGTGAAAACACGCATGAACCTCATTGGTTTAATCTTCCTAAAAACAACGAAATTATGACGTTAACCTCAAAATGTCAACTGTGTGGAATGACACCCATCATGGTCGGGACGGGAACAAAAAGCTGGTATATGTGTCCTTTTTGCTGGACAACGCGTTCAACCCCAGAAAAAGCGTTTTTTTGTAGTGTTTGCACACATGACAGTTGTGAATATGTTGGATTGCCGCTTAAACCTAAAGATCCTAATAAATATATAATGCGTGGTATTTTAGGTACATGTAATCGCTGTCATCAAGGCGATGTTCTTTTAGAGTTTAGAGGAACGTTAACTAGAGCACGATGTAATCATTGTAACACGATTTGGAAAACACCAAACATTCGTGTCGGTACGTCAATCCAACTAGATGAAAAGTGCCGTTTATGTGGTCTCAGAACACTACAGATTAAAAGAAACAAAAGCAGACCCTTCAATTTATGTGTAATCTGCGAACGCTTATGTTTTGAATGTGAATATCAATGTTTTTCTTAAAAAGTCTAAAAAGATAATCTTTTTTAAATGAAAAAATAGATAAAACCATAGGTTTCAAATAACATAGAATAGTTTTATGGCAATTGCCACTTTATGATGTGTGAAGTAGAAGAAATTAAAATGAAAAATGCGTGAATTAACGGTGTGAAGAGAATGAGTACTGAAATTATTGAAAAGGAGCCCATACCCTCACCGATAAGATATATGACCCTCCTTTCAAGTGGCTTAATCGGCTTAACAACCCTTTCGGCGGCAATGGATCTCCCAAAGGTAGGAACCGCCGGACAAAATTTCTTACAGCTTTATATTCCTATTTCGATTGGTTTGACAATCTTTACGCTTGGTGAATTTCTTTTACAGAGAAGAAATCGGAAATGGTTAGGTGCAGCAGGTTTTTCGGTTGGTCTGGAAGCTATCAAATTTTATTTATATCGTTTTGCGCTCTACCAGCAGTACCAATCACAAGTAGGGACGGCTGCTTTATCAACATTTGACTTTATTTCGTTATTATCCTTATTAAGCATTGGGTCCATCGCTGTTTCTAATGTATTTCGAGAAAAAATTGAGCTTCTAGCGCAAAAGCAGATATCAAAAACGCTCTTGAGTCTTCTTCCTACTTTCATAATTTTAGGCTTGTTTTTAGGGACATATTTTGTTGAGATTGCCGGAATTGGCCCTGTAAGACAATTATCTGATACAAATCTACCCTATGAACCGAAGAATATCAATTGGTCCCTATTTAATACACCCACTTGGAATACAAAATATTTGTTTGAGGACTTGTTAGGTCAATTTACTTCGGGTTTAAACCCAGATTTGTTGGATACGCCGTTATTTAATGTTACTAATCTCATAGGTTCGGATCCTACTGCCCCACAAGCGCAATATTGGCGTTTTGGGACTTTGAATCTGTATCAATTTGTTAACAAAGAACCATATACACCGGACTGGGAAGAAGGAGAATCTTCAATTGTATTTTCACGGTCAAGTTCCTTCTTTTCCCAAGATATCCCAGAGTCCGAACGGTCCGCTTTGTTTGAAGTCGAGCTGCAACTGGATACTAGCGAAGAATTTGCCCATTATACAGTCATCAGTGCTTTTGAAGATCATCTTCCAACAATTTATAGTCCAGATTATGGAACTTATATTGACCAAAATAGCATTCAAATTCAAGGTGCTACAGTACAATCGATTGAACTGAAAGAAAAATACGTAAATGTTTATCCGAACGATGTGACGGGAATACAATTCAGTATAGCAACAGATGCTTCCACACCAACCAGTTTAATGAAGTATCAGACACCTTACAAAGAAATGGATGTCACACTGATATATACTGCCGGAAAACGTGAAGATTATAAAACTATTTTAGATGAACAAAGCTACCAAACCTTAGCTTCTGTCTACTTACAGTTACCTAACCGCGCGGATGGAACCTTACCAGAAACAGGCTATGTTCGTGCACAAGGTGGTACCGTTACCTTAAATAGTTATGCCGACTGGGCGCCCACTGTTTATAAATATGCACAACAATGGAACGATAGCTCGCTAAATGTCTATATGCAAGCGCTAACAGATGCAGATCATCTTTCGCCACTCGGGAGTTCAGGTCCAAATCCACAGTTTAATGAGAGCTTGTGGTTAGGACAATTTGTCGGTCAAGAAGTAGATCATCCTAATGAGTATGAAGATTATAATGAGTGGTTTTTGCAGAAAAATAACGGTGTTTCTTTACATTTTGCTTCTGCCTTAGCTACAATTTTACGTCTTCAGAAAATACCTTCTCGTGTAGTTGTTGGCTATGCAATGGGCGACACTGATCTCTCAAATGGAGCCTATCGGACCTTTACTCCAAAATACATGCATGCGTGGGTTGAAATTCTTGTACCCTTTACCATCGGTGGAACACCAACTTTAAAATGGGTAGTCGTCGATCCAATTGCTTCGGCTCTTCTCGCCAGTTTTGCCCAGCAATCAACCGTTTATAAAATTTTTGATCCCTTAAATGTAGATTTAACAAACTTAGCAAATGCACAAAACACTCCGGGGTGGACTGAATTCCCCAACAATACCAATCCTACTAATGGGCAAATACCTATAAACGAAGGCGTGAAACTGTATGCGGGCTTAATGTCACTAGTTCCTAATCCAACTTTTGGTACAGTCGTTCCAAATATAGTAGCTAATCATCCACTTTCATTTTATTTGGTTTCGAGCACAAGCGCCACACCAGATACCGATCCGCTTGCTATTAAAGTTGGTGATGACGTTTATACTAATGCGTCCGGAGTTGCAAACATCGATTTCGTGTTTAATGCAAGTATCGCATCTAAAATTGGCTTCCCAACAAAATATCTGTATGTGAATACCACCTATAATGATACAGCTACCGGCCAGTTACAGACATTATCAGCTGTGAATCCTAATCCAATTTCTTTCGTTCCTGCGGAATCTAGCCCTAGCGTTCCTTATAACCCATCGAAGAAATTAACAACTCTAAGTGCGGATAAAACGCTCAACACAAGACAAGCTGGAAAACTTAAAGCAATAAAGATAAAAACTCCAAAAATCACGTGGCCAACACCAAAAAATTATGCACGCAGCACAAGCCTCAATTACAATCAAATAG
>WAPZ01000230.1 GCA_015520535.1 Candidatus Heimdallarchaeota archaeon | reverse complement strand
TTATGAGACTGATCATATAAGAGTTTTAAAGTAAAATAGGGGCCAATGTTTGAAATGTACGCTCTTGCCTTCCATTCATGCATATCTTCTTGATAATCCTGGAACTCGATAGAAAAGACTTTTCCATCATGATAGTTTATTTTGGTCACCTCAGTTTTTCGAAGGACAATACCACCATGTTGAAGAATATACTGAACTAACAACTTGGAAACATGCTTTGTGCCACCGTCGGGAATTCCAGGACGACCGTACTGATTTAAGCGCCCAAAAAACTCAATACTTTCAGCAGTCGTAATTTCATCAATGTCTAAACTCAAAGCAAAGCCCATTATGGCGCTACACATTTTTTTGAAAGAATTTGGATATTTACGGCTATCTAAATACTCTTTTAATGTCATTTGCAGTCGCTGTCGTGTCGGAATCTCGAATAAAAACCGCATAATGTTAAAACGGTCTTTCCATTGTGGGATCATCATAAAAATATGCATATACACATTATGATGGTATTCTATATATGGTTCCCAACGCCACGAAGAAAAATAATCAGTGTCATAAATTTTAAGTGGAAGCTGTAATTCCTTTAATAAAATTTGCCCTAAAGGTCCTCGTTTCCCATGTGGTATCATATGGACGGCACCGGTAGGAATATGAAAACCATCTTTGATAACCGAACTAAACCTTCCGCCAAACTGCGGTAATTTTTCTAATACAGCAACCTTATACCCTTTTTTTGTTAACAAAGCTGCCGAAACTAAACCCCCAATTCCACTCCCAATTATTATTACGTCAAGTGAATCCGGACTAGCCGGCACAGAAAGCGTCATTTTTCCACGTTCTGGATCTTTAATTGCCATAATATCACTTCCAAAGATTTTTAATCGCTCTTACAGGACAAATAACGGCGCACTTACCACATTTAATACATGTTCCAACTAATTCGGCTACTCCCTCCACGGCAATTACATCAACAGGGCACACCAATTCACAGTATGCACATCCAACACACAAATTTTTATTTATTTCGATCACATTTCTTCACTCCCTTTTGTAAGAAAAAATTGAGCCGGTTAGAAGCCCAAATTCATAAATAGTTTTGGAAAGAATTATTTTTTATAATCAGTCTTCTGTTGATCATTTCAAAAAAATGTATCCAATGTCGACTGAGATAAGGCCTTTTTTAGTTCTTGAAGTCGTTTTTGGACGCGTTCTCGGCTAAAATCCCGTTCGTCACAGAGAAAATGTTCAACTTCTGCATAATTTACGGGATTCCACTCTAATTTTGGAATTTTTTCATGAACCGGTGGCGATTTGAATAGATCAACAATTGAATACGGATCATATGGGAAAATTTCTTCCAATGGTTGCCCGGTTTTTTTCTGAACGGCATCCAGCAGATCCTCTAGTGATGGGTATTTTTTGACCATTTTAAGTGCTGTTTTCGGGCCAATTCCGCGAATTCCTTTGGGATTGTAGTCAGTTCCAACCAGTAAGCCAATATAAATTAACTGCTCACGTGTTCTTAACTCGAGTTTTTCTAATATTTCTTTTAAAACCAATTTTTGTGGAGGTACTTCAATTTCTCCCTTACCACCCGGTGTCTTTCTTTTTTGAGATATGGAAACATTTCGAACTAATATCGGCGAGCCAAACAACAATGCATCGTAATCTTGACTAGCCGTTGCTTTAAGAATACCTTTTTCTGCTAAATACGCAATTTGTGCTTCGGCTTCAGACTTCGCCACTAAATAAGGAATACCAAACGCATCCAATAACCGTTTGGTATCATTAATAATTTGTTCATCTAACCGTGAAGTCGCTTGTGCATATTTGGCTGCAGTCTGGATATCACCGGCCTCCATTGCGGCTAAGTACTTCTCTTCAGCTGACTCTTTAGCCTTTTTTCTACTTTCAAGGGTCGTTTCTTTTAATTTTGGCGGTTCGCCATCAAAAACAAACACCATCTTGATTTTAAGGCTTAAAAGATGAATAAGACGATTAAAAAGCCCAATTAAATGACTAGTCACTCGTCCTTCACGATCTGTAAATTGAGAGCCTCCAGTAGAGTAATCACGAATTGAAGCCAAAAAACTATAAATTGTATTGTAAGCATCAATTCCTATTTTCCAACCACTTAAGTGCTCCAAAGTAATTTCATGCTTAAGGTCACCTAGTATAGGGCTTAAATTTATACCCATGAAGAACCCCCCTTCTCTCGGTGCTATATCACCATGCTCTCACAATGACATCTCCTTAATGCATTTAATAAATATTCTGATTGAAAAATGAAGGGTTTAAAAATAAATACCGCAATTCACGAAAAAGAACGCAGCTATATTGGTGTTCTTTACCATAATGGCATGCTTTTTGCCAATACACTTCCATACCAACGCCTAAATGACATAATCGAGAAAACTGATCTAATTTTAGCTGAATGGAAAGCAGTAATCAGAGAATCTGTATCAAAACAATCCTCTTTTTCAGAAAAAGTGGCAACAATAATAAATGATTTATATTTGGGGATAGAAAATAAAGAAGTAACCAAAATAAAACTTGATTACACAGGATATACAGAAAAACAACAGCGTGTATTGGAAGTAGTCCGCCAAATCCCAAGTGGTAGTACGTGGAGCTATAAAG
>WAPZ01000229.1 GCA_015520535.1 Candidatus Heimdallarchaeota archaeon | reverse complement strand
CCTCATGTTTATAAAATGTTAAACAAATTTCTTTTCTGGATTTAATTATATCAATTGTAAAATGATCAAAATAAATGCTATCAGATTTAGGTCTTATGCTTATCCAATCTTTATCCTCTATTACCATAATTTTATCAGTGCTTGTTGAATAAAAAAGATTGAAAATTGTGTAAATGTCAGTCATACCAATTCACCTTCTTCTCCGATATTTTAACTATTCCTTCTTTGTCTTTTTCAAGAAATCCATCACTGATTAATCTATCCAATATTGCTTTAACTTGTTCTTTGCTTACACTGCTCATTCTGTTTGTTATTATCTCAATTACAGTATCATAGTGTTTTGCTGATTCTTCTAAAAGGCTGTATATCTGATCGATTATTTCATCTTCACTAATCTCTATTTGTTCTTCTTCCTTTTTCTCTTCTTTCTTTTCTTCTTTAAGTTTTACTAGTTCATCAGTAAATTTATCTAACAATTCGTAAATCTTTTGCTTAGTATCAATAGATATTGGTGCTATTGCTTTGATGAACTTAATTACCCTTCTGTTAATGTCTGTTACGAAATCATAACAATTCTTGCATAACTGTATTCCTGCATACGGCTTTGAATCTTTAAATATCATTTTCGAACCACATAATTCGCATTGAATTTCTTGCATTTGCTTTTCTTCAATCATTTGTTTAATCGTTTTTTCTTCAGGCTCAACTTTTGGTTCAATCTCTTGCTTCAATTCTTCAATTCTTTCTCTAGCCTTTTCAAGTGCTTCTTCAAGTTTTTGTTCTCTAGCTTTTTTAACTCTTTCTTCAAATTCTTCCTCACTAATAACTCTTACTTGTTCTTTTGGTTTTGATTTCTTATATGCTTCAGCTATATCTCTCGTTACTATCCATTCTTCATTATTTTCAGTTATGACTGCATAATCGCTATGAATTATGAATTTCGTTACAATGTCTTCACCGTATTTTTCAATTAGCTCACTCTTCTTCATTCTGTTATTGTTTTGTTCTAAAATTTTCTTAATTTCCTCGAATAGCAATTCCTGACAGTAATCCTTGTAGAGTCTTTGTATGTATTTTTCGGATAGATTCAATAACTTCGCTATTTCCTTGTAAGACATTCCGAATTTCTCTTTCAAATGATAAATCACATCTTTAAGCTGATAAACATCTCTATTGGTGATTGGATTGTATAGGATGTTTAGAATATGAACAAGTTTTTCATCACCTTCATAGATGACTGCTGGAACAGTTTTCTCATTTGCTTGTTTGTATGCTTGCAATCTGTTAAATCCATCAGCTAAGACGTATTTATCTCCAATTTTTACGACCTTTATGAAATCAACATATACTTCTCCTATTTTTATGGTCTGATTGAGCAACTCTCTGAATGCTTCAGGATAGTATGTTGTAATTCTTTTTTCTGGTATTACAATCTTATCGATTGGAATATCATCAATGGTCCACTTCAATTCAAATTTTTCAATAGGTTTTTTCTCAACATTTTCAACCTTCTTTTTATCAACAGGTTTTTTAGCCTTTTTGTCTTTTTTCCTCTTAGCCATATTCATCACCTTCATTAATATAGCCAATTGTCAAAATTAGCAAAAATTTTTGAATTCTCAAACGTATACGCGATACGAGATTCAAAAGGTTAACAACATCAAATGCAATGAACGTATATTTCCGAAAATACAAGTTAATTTATGCTGGATTAAAATCAGGTATTGCTGACACCACTTGTAAGTGGTGCGTGATGGTATGAGAAAAGAAAATTGGGAGAATCAGATGCTTGAAGATTCATCACCTATCAGAGCGTCCTGTTCTCATCACCAAAACGATTCCTCAAGATTAAGCAAAACGCCTTCAAGTCTATCTTCATCAATAAAACCCTCTTTGACTGTGTGAATCTCGACATTGTTTTGTTTACATAACATCCAGAGTAATAGAAATGCATAAGCATCTCTCGTAAATCTTGTAACATCATGAGCTATTATAGCATCAACCTTCCTATTCAAAATAAATTCAACCAATCTCCATCTATGTATGTCGGTTAAATCATATTGACATGTATGCTTGATTGTTCCAACTATTGAAAATTTATCTGATACCTTCATGATATATTGCCTACATTTTTCTACCTGTTCATCTAAACTCTTATCCTTTTTATCTGATACACGTGCATATATAAGCCATCTAATACCATATCTGTTTCTAATGTATTTGTATAAATCAATTTCACGAATGTATCCATTCACACTCTTAAGCTTTCCTTCACGTATTAATTGCTCAACTCTTGATATGCTTAAATCTAATATTTCAGCTACTTCACTTACATCAAAAATATTTTCATTCCTTACGTTAATATTTTCATTAATGAATGAGACATACTTCCATAACCTCAGCATTCCACTACCCCCCGCTTTCTTTATTTTTTATCCCTTTTCTTAACATGTTGCAAATAACACGTAAAATATACTTTTCAAAATACCACCATTCCCTCACCTTCCAATCCATCATCATTCATCCCTAACTTTCAATAGCACAAACAATCTCATACAACACACATTAGCATAACAACATGTAATCAATTTACGTGCCTAATGCTTATGTTTGAGATATGTTGTTATAGTTTTTACTATGCTGGAGTAGAGGTGTTTTGAAAGGTGCTGATGTGGTGGTATTTTTCATAATACATTTCCCAAAATATATAACCATTTTCCTTTCTATTTTACATCCGGTATTACACGCACCACTTATAAGTGGTTTCAGTAGTTTGAGTTTATTGTTTTGTATAGGCAAATTTAT
>WAPZ01000228.1 GCA_015520535.1 Candidatus Heimdallarchaeota archaeon | reverse complement strand
CCTCTATACCGCGGCGATTCTCCTTCTTGCAATGATGCTTCTTAGTGTCATCCCTACGGCAGCGATCCAGCAACAAAACATACAATCATGGAATCGTCAAATTCAAAAGCGAACAATAACTAAACACAAGATGCCAACGCCGATTGTCATTTTCTACGATCCCACGAATGAAATCGCGAAAGAAACCGCCGACGCACTTAAAATGACACTTGAATATCTCTACGATCCAATAATTGTTCAACCCATTTTCAGCAAAATGGAGCTTCAGAAAAGTTGGATGAAATATTCCAATGCGGCTCTTTTTGTCTATATCTTTCAGAACAACCTTGAGGGCATTCTTCTTTCTGACGGTGCTTTTTCTTGGAGCGAATTTTCTTTTTGGCTAAAGATCTTTTCATATAAAACGCATATTCTGGCGGTTGGAAATACCTATTTTCTCGACCACTACCTTGCTGACATGCCGAAGTCCTTCCAAAAGAATATTCGTTATTCAAAAAGCGAAATCCTCGACGCACAGCTGGCATACTTTTATGTCTTGTGGGAAATTGGCAGCGTTTTTGAAGAACGCGCTCGTACCGAAGAAGATACACTCTTTTCTGAAGATTTACGTGCATTATCCTTAAAGTATCTGGAAACCGAGTTTTCAAATCTGGTATCCCGTTCGATTGAGCCACAAGCACCGTTAGGTCAAGCTGACAACAAAATACGTGAACGATACATGGAAGAATACAATCGAACACATCCAGTGTATATGAAGCCTTTGTTTAACGAAGCCGCCTTAGCAAAACTGCCTGCCGAGAAAAAACCCTCACTTTACATCTTTGGGGTAAATGATAAAAGTAAAATTGGCAACAAGCCCGGAGCTATCCATAAATTAGGAAGTACCAACTATCTAGAACTGTTAAAATTACCTTTTACCTCGGGACAACAAGGGCCGATTGCTAAAGTGTTAGATCTTCTTCTTCAAACCTTCATAGATAAAGCATTGGGCGCAGCGGCGGGTGTAATCGGTATAAAACAAGAAACACTTGAGGAAATTTTTGATATCCTTGGGGAGTTATTAAAACTCATCGGGATGAACGATGGCAAGTTTGATGCCGCTGGTGTGTTGAAGTCCGTCTTTAACTTACTAAAAAAGCAATTTCCGGCCTTAAAATCCTATAGCGTCTACGTTGATATGGGAATCGATGCCTTTTTCGCCTTTCAAAGCAAAGATTATACTAAAATTATTTCTATTGTTCAAACGCTAGCTACAAAACTCGTAGAAAAATACCTTAATGGTAGTTCCTTCCAAAATACTTTACTTGATGCCATCAACATAACCGCCGACGCTGTTACTGAAGCATTAAAATCAGAAAATTTCCTTAAAGGTTTGCTAAATTATGTAATCCGTGAATTTAGCTCCAAAGTTGCACTGAAATTCTTTAATAGCACTTTATCTAAAATGGGTGTTTCCACCTCTGACGTGGAAAAATATGCTAAGCAACTTTCTTCAATGCTTGGAATCGGCACAAGTTTCTTGGCCGATCTTAATATCACTCGGTTATTCGAAGAAGATCTCCCCAATTTGCTATCAGGTTTATTTGACTTTATTAGTGTTCCCAGCTCAAAGTTAAGCATAGTAGAAGCTAATCGTGGCAAAATTACGATTCAAGCGCTAAGTGATGATGCACAGACACTCATCGGCTACGTCACTAACATTATTCAAGCAGGATTTAGTGTCACCAAACAGTTAGATTCACCATTGGTTGACAATTTAGTAGACATTGTTGCCCGCTTTTTACCAGTCGATAAAGCAACACTAGAAAAACGAATTGAAGATGCAAAGAAATTTGTTGAAGATATTCTTGGTAAAGCCTCGGAAATTGTGGAAAAAGCCAAATCTTCTTTAGAAGACTTACCAACAACAATAGAGAATGCGATTAACAACTATTTAAGCTCATATCTAGATGCTGACCAAAGAACCTTGCTTAAAAACGTAATTATCTTTATAATTGCGCAGTTGGATAAGGGATTAGTCGATCGCAGCTCTGTCCCAACCATCAGAGAACTTATTGAAAGCGCACTTAATGTGGTGGATGATTTTGTTCCCGCCTCAAAACGCGAACAATTCCGAAAAGTCGTTAATTCGACAGTAAATGCTGGATTTTTCATCTATACTTTAGTGACAGATAAAGATTCTGAGCAGAGAAAATTATTAGAGCAGATGATCGCGCGTACCAAAGAAGCATTCGAACAAAACTTTGGTGACGGGATTAATGTCCTCATTGATCAAGTTAAAAGTCTTATTAAAGCTATATTAGAACCGACATCTTCTTTAAATGCGGCAGGAACCTTCACTGATCTTATTTCCAATTATGCCGAAGAAGTCTCTAGTTACATAAAAATGGCATGGTCATTATATAAAATGGTTAAAAATGCTCTCGATTCTGGCTGGAAAGGAATACTTCAAACAATCTTCAGCGCAGCTGGTTTTGCACTTTCTGAACTCTTTGATGTTGACATTAAAGGTTTACTCACCATTGCACAAGGGCTTTTCCCTAAGTTCTTCAAAGAATTTGGGTTAGATAGCCCACCAACACCGGAACAAGTAGTTAATGCTATTGAACAATACGTTAGTTTGAATTCCACCTACAAAGAAGTCCTCAAATTCATTGTTGGTTTGCGTGATGTTTTTGTAGATGGTTTCAAATGGCTCATTAATAAACTTATGGAATGGGTTGCCGGAAAAGTTGACGAACTTATCACAAAATTGCTAAACAAATTAGAAGAACTCATTAAAAATGCGCTTAGCGTTTTACAATGGGCGGGTCAGTATAACATCGGATTAGGTGGCTTCAATGCATTCACCGTCAAAATAGAACTCGGCCTTGATCTCGGACTTAGTTTTGACAAAGAAAACTTACACAAGTTTCTCATGGATCTAGTCTTTAATGCAAAAGAACTATTTTCCGGTGGCATTGGAGAATTCTTCGTGAGAATATTGAAATTCTTCATCTTTAC
>WAPZ01000227.1 GCA_015520535.1 Candidatus Heimdallarchaeota archaeon | reverse complement strand
GTCAAAGGTTTGATTTCCACCCTTTTTTAACCATATAAGGTAGTATAATAATGCCCTGAGATAAAAAATTTACCGGTTCACCCGTTATTTTGTTAACTTTGAGAAAAGCTAAGGAAAATGGATATCCAATCTGCAAAACTTGAACTGGTAAAGCTTATCCTTAATCTGGACAACCAACAGGTGATTTACAAAATCCTGCACCTGCTCAAATCCGAACAGGAAGATTTTTGGTTGCAACTATCTGATGATGAGAAAGAAGAGATCAAGACCGGCATCAAACAACTCGATGCTGGAGAGCGGATAGCCATTGAAGACTTTCTGGATAGGGTATCTTAATAACATGCGCATTTACCTTTCACCAATTGCCGCGCGCAAATTGGAACTTCTACTTGTGTATTTGGAGACCAATTGGTCAAAAAAAGTACGGGACAAATTCCTGGAATAATTGCTAATAGCTTTTCAACGGGTTGCTGAATACCCGAAAAGTTGCCCCGAATCGCAAGAGTTTGCCAACCTCTTCCGGTGCACCGTTACCAGGCAAACTTCTTTTTACTACAGAATTAAAGCAAATGAAATCGAGATAATAACCATTGCGGACAACCGACAGGATCCGGACTCCATAAGAGAAGAAGTACAAAACAGGCAGTAATCAAGATATTAATATAGTGCGCAGGCCGAGTCTTCTCTGTTGGCCGGGTTGATTGAGTGGCTTTAGCAACTTACATGTATTGTCCAGCGAAAACAAGAGTGCTATGATTCTATCAAGGATGTGTGTAAACCCAAATTTTCTCTTTTTCTTTTGAGTATTAAAAAAAAATCATATTTTTAACTGTTAGAACGAATTAACTTTATTAAAAAAACCAAGAAAAATGAGTAATTTATTGCCA
This sequence comes from Candidatus Heimdallarchaeota archaeon, assembly GCA_015520535.1. Classification (GTDB taxonomy): domain Archaea; phylum Asgardarchaeota; class Heimdallarchaeia; order Hodarchaeales; family S146-22; genus S146-22. Next base: position 1,420 of record WAPZ01000227.1, on the reverse strand, counting down.
ATTTTGAAAAATCGACAAGAATTTGAGAAGCATAAGGGAAACTCGATGCTTATTGATGACCTTTTTAATGAACATAGTCCAATAGTAATGTATGGAGAAGACAAAGGTGCTTTTATAGAATACTTTCCATCAAAAAGTAAAAATGAAGACGAGCGTATAAAAAATCAGGCAATTGAAAATCTAAAAAAGTTAGAAGTTCCTTTTCAGGTACAGGAAGTGCAGGGTTTTAAAATTGCAATGGCACAACATGAATATGCTGCTGAAAAAATATTAGATAAAAATTATATGAAAAAGATTGCCTCGGGGTTGGGGTCAGATTCCATTGTCGTGGGTATTCCTATGAAAGGTTTCCTGGTAGCAGTAGCAAAAGGAAAAGGGGAAGCAAACTTATATGGCGCAATTGTACAACAATATGAAAATGCCCAAACCTATCCGATTTCCAATTCTATGTATTATCTTGTTGGAGGAGAGATAGAAATGATGGGTGGAAAAAACCAATCAGGCGCTGAGAAAGATGAAAATGGATTGATTGAAATTTTAGGTAAAAATGACGATAAGGGTAAAATTGGCTTTGTGGTAAAAGTTGGTAATAAAAGTGAAGATGAATTAGCAAATCAAATTCAAACTGCTTTCCAAAACATCCTCCTTCATGGCATAAAAGACTCCAAAAACTTCAATGGAAAAATCGATTTTCACATAAGTCCAGAATTTAATCAATTGACAACAAGGCTGGAAGAACGAATCAAAAAAATGGCAAAGAATATAAGCGAAAGAGGGGCTGTTCAAATAATGGGAGGATTGACTGGAGATGAGTTTAAGGTTAGATTTTTCTATGGTGACAATAAATTAATTGCCGAGACAATTGAAACCGAACCTGTACAATTAAAAAGTAAATCAAATCTTTCGGAAAAGAAAAATACTATGACAAACACCACTAAATCTGAGAAAAAACCTTGGTGGAAATTCTGGTGAGTAATAGAAAATCGATATTAACATTGCCAAAAAAGGCATAGTTGGAAAAGGATTTCAGTGCTATTTAAATTAAACAACACTGAATTTTCCGTAATTTTACTAAAACTAAACTTCGCCTCAACTCTCCATTTACTCAAGCCATGAAAAAATCACTCCTCCTAAGCCTCGTATTATTGTGCTGCGTTACGGCTCTTTTCGGCCAGGAATTTAAGCCGGTAAACATCAGCCTGAACCGAGAATTGTCATTAGAAAATCTAATGACAATTGACGAATTGAAAATCAAAGAGTTATACAACTAATTCTATTACCCAAAAAGGATTTTCAATTGTCACGGTTAACCCTGACAAGTTATTGTTTACCAATAACTTCGTCAGCTCATGGCGATACTGCCAGAGCATGACAAGCTTCGCTTCGTCATGCCCGAAGGGCAAAATTGTCAATTCTATTG
>WAPZ01000226.1 GCA_015520535.1 Candidatus Heimdallarchaeota archaeon | reverse complement strand
GATAATGATATACCTATAACATGGAGTGAATATTACAAACAAATACAAGAACAAAACCCAGATCTTATACAATGGTGCAAATATAAAGCTGATTTTGCCTTTGCCTCTTTTTTTGATAGAGAAAATATCTCAACTGAACAAATGATACGAGATCTTGATATAATTAAAAAAGATAATGATATTCCTAGATACGTATATTTAGATCTTCTTCGTGTTATTAGGATGGCTACGAGGATGAATTCTACTGGTGAATATGTTATACCAAACGATGGTGGTACTGATTTTGCTTTAAGTGTGTATCAAGGTTGTATTATTAATCAATTTTAATTTTCACAATAAATACTATTGTCTTGATGAAGGAAATTAGATACATTGCGGACAGGGTTTCGATACCCTCAGCTCCACTAACATAAGATATATGGGGCTGCCAGGTTTCGACGTAGTGGGGAAGATGACTGGAGAGACCGAAAGGCGACTAACGTAATTAGCGCAAACTAAAATAATTGCAAATGACGCAATATACTACGATGAGGTACTCCCTCTCGCCGCTTAAAAACCGGCAATCGTTGGGGTTTATGTCTCTTTCCTTATTACCAAATTAAGAGACAATAGGCGTGCTTTATGCACGCCTTTTTTTATTATAAATAAAAACATAACGTTGTTAAAAGGAGAAATTAATTATGGGTGTAGTAGATATATTGTTTTGGGTTCTCGTTGGGGCATTTATAGGTTGGAACATTGAAAGGCCTTTTTGGTCCATTTACTTACAAAATAAAGTAGTATCCTTTTTTGCCAAAAAAAATAGCAAATAATTTCAAGGAAACTTTTCATGTCTAATTTCAATAAGACAATTGAAGATGAAGAAGAAGGTATAAAAGTTCAACCCTTTTATCATTATGAAACTTCTGTTATTCACAAAGTTCAACACTTCTACATTAGTTCACCAATAGGTGAACCCAGCAAATATACAGATATGTTGAATATTATTCGTTGTGCAGCTCCTACGGACACAATAGTGTTACATTTGAATACACCTGGAGGACAATTGCAAACTGGTGTTCAAATTATTAGTGCTTTAAATTCAACTCAAGCTCATGTCGTAGCATGTTTAGAAGGAGAAGTGTGTTCTTTGGGCACATTGATCTTTCTAGCAGCTGATGAATTTGTAGTACACGATAATTGTTTAATTATGATTCATAATTACAGTGGTGGTACATATGGTAAAGGGCACGAACAAGCAGCTCAGTTGGAAGCTGTATCCAAATGGTTTAGTTCGTTGGCAAAGGATCTTTATATTCCTTTTCTTTCTACAAAAGAATTTGAACGAATGGAAAAAGGAGAAGATATATGGATGGGATCTGATGAAATTCGAAAACGTTTGGAAAATATGGTTAAAACGTTAGAGAAAAAACAAAAGAAAAGTCCACCTAAGAAAAAAGTCAAAAAAACAAAATAAGTTGATTTGATGTTCTTTTAATTGTATTCTTCTAATAATGGAAAAACTATTATTAGAAGATATAATTAGAAAATATATACGTTTAAATCCACCTAACGCTCGAGGATGGAATTCTTGTGTACACATTGCTTGTGATCACGGAAAAAAGGGTCCAAGAGCAGCGTTTCTTTTTGAAAACAATTCTGTAGCATTTCATTGTTTCAACTGTGGGATTAAAACAGTATACGACCCCAACACAAGCAACTCTCTTCCACGACAAATGGAAAAGGTTCTTACAGATTTTGGTATTCCACATGATGAATGGGAACATATAATATTTGATAATTTTGGAAAACCTAAACAAAAAACCAAAATAAACAAAAATAGTATCAAATTAAGCAATCCTAAAGAAATTCCATTACCATCTCACTTTTATCGTTTGTGTAATGATAAATGGTCAATAGTTGCTCGCGATTACTTAAAAAATTTACGAGCTATAGACCCTGATTCCTATCCATTTTATCTGTCCACTGGGACTGGAAGCCCCGATGCAGCTAGATGGAAGGGACGATTAATCATCCCAATATACAAAGACAATAAGCTAATATTTTACATGGGTAGAGATCTTACAAACAAAAAACCAAAAAAATATTTAAGCTTAGATATTCCGAAACATAACATTTTGGGTGGTTTTGATGAAATTTTTCGAAAAACTAATGAACCTCTTTATATTACAGAAGGATGGTTTGATGCCTATGTCATTGGTGGTGTAGCAATTTTGGGGAATGAACTTTCAAAAGAACACGTGGCTTGGCTAAACCGTTCATCCAGAAAGAAAATTTATATTCCTGATAGATTTGGTGATGGAAAACGAGCAGCACTTTTGGCATTAAAAAGTGGATTTAGCATAAGTACCCCTGATATAGGTCAATGTAAAGACATCAATGAAGCCGTTAGCAAATATGGCAAACTTTATGTGTTAGCATCTCTTTCAGAATATACAGCTAGCGGGTTCACAGCAAGAACCAATCTGGAGGTATATTGTAAAAATGTCAAGGAGGATCGAAGCTAGAAAACGAATACGATCACATCTGCGTAAAAAGGGTGATGATTACTGTGAAGTTACAGATACTCTTATACTTTATTGGTGGCATCAGTTGAATTATACCATATTTGATGGTATATTAACTCCACCTCGTAAAATTGAAATACGAAACTTCCATGAAGGAGTATATGGATGGTGTAAACCTTTTGGAAGAAAAAATAATGGGACAGTTTGTATTGGAATTAGAAGAGAAGTTGATAATCGCCATACATTTTTAACTACTCTTGTTCATGAAATGGTTCATCAATATCAATGGGAACATGAAAGAAAAATGTCACATGGTAAAACATTTTATAGATGGGCTGATCACTTAAAACGAACTGTTGGACTTCCCTTAGATGAATATGTAGATCCATAAGAATTTGATGTGAATAAAAAATATAACGCCGATGATATACGTGTTTTATCAGATCGAGAACACGTAAGACTGCGAACGCAAGTATATCTTGGAAACACTTCTAAAGCTTCCTATCCAATACCTATATTTGTTAATGATCAATTTGACATACAAAATATAGAATTTATTCCCGCAGTGTACAAGGCTGTTGGTGAAATAATTGATAATAGCATAGATGAATTTACACACATCTCATCTAAAAATTGTGTATTAAACATTGAAGCAAATCCCTTCTTAGGAATGTACACCATTACCGACAATGGGCGTGGTATACCTATCGATAAACACAAAACAGGAAAATATACACCTGAAGTAGCATTAGGTTCTCTTAGAGCAGGTCGAAACTTTGAAGATAATAAAGAAACTGGTGTTATTGGACAAAATGGGGTTGGATCAGCTTGTACCAACTATTGTAGTGTAGAGTTTTCAGTTGATATCCATAGAGATGGAAAAAGATATAGACAAACATTTTCAGATGGTGCACTTAATGTTGGAAAACCTAGCATTCGTAAAACATCATCAACTAAAACCGGAACTTCAATATCATTCCAACTTGATAACCAAATATTTAGTGATGTCTCTCTTCCAGATACTTTAATACACAACAGAGCAATAGAAATAGCTTTAACAAATCCTGGCATTACTGTTGAGTATAAAAAGAAAAAATATAAATTTAAAAAAGGATTTGAAGATATCATTAAAAAAATATCAAATAACAATTATTTTAAATT
>WAPZ01000225.1 GCA_015520535.1 Candidatus Heimdallarchaeota archaeon | reverse complement strand
TTCTCAATTAGCCAGCGATTCTTCCCTTTTATTGAAACACCACCATCTGTCCGAAATCGCCTACCATACTGGTGATGAAGCCTTTCCACTGGATCAATCGTTGTTGCTAACCGAAAGCTGGGAATCGGAAATTGTGGTAACCACCTTTGTTCAATTTTTCGAATCCATTATCTCGAACAAAAATAAAATGCTTAAAAAATACCACAACATTTTCGGCAGTCTGATTATTTTAGATGAAGTGCAAAACATCCCCATTGAATACTGGCCTCTGGTGCGAGAAGTATTGATTCTGCTTTCCGAAAAGGCACACAGTTATTTTATTCTGATGACAGCCACGCAACCCTTAATTTTCCCCAAGCAAAAAACCGTGGAACTGGTAAAAAGTAAAAACCTTTTATTTGAACAATTAAATCGTGTACGTATTAACCATAATCCTCACCCACGTCAATTGTCTGAATTTGCTCAGGAATTTTTAGATGCATTAGATGAGCGAAAATCGTATGCCGTGATTTTAAACACCATCCAATCTTCCATTCAATTTTTTCAATTGCTGGAACAAAACTTAAGTACTGACCATCAATTGTTCTATTTATCTACCAACATTGTGCCCTTGCACCGGCAGCAGCGTATTGCGGAGATCAATGCCCATCTAAAAAACGGCATTCCTCTAATTTTAGTAAGTACCCAGGTGATCGAAGCTGGAATAGACTTTGATTTTGATGTGATTTATCGGGACTTTGCGCCGGTCGATTCCCTTGTGCAGGCAGCTGGTCGAGCGAACCGTAATGGTTTAAAAGTAAATGGTGGAGAGGTCCAACTGGTTCATCTGGTTAATGAAAAAGAACGTGCCTATGCACACTTTGTTTACGGGAAAGCGCATTTGTTTGTGGCCAATAAAATATTCGAACAGGTGAAAAAACTACCGGAAAGGGAATTCATGGAACTGGTCCAAAAAAATTATGAGCAATTAGTTAATATTTGCGACATATCTATTGGAGAAAAAATCTTTCAAAAATGGTGGCTGGAATGTGACGAGAGTATTTTACCCGAATTCCGTTTAATCGATGAAAAGTTTGATTACATAAATGTGTTTGTAAGTGTGAATGAACAGGCACAAGAAATTTGGCAGCGTTTTCTAACCCTGGTTTACCGGGAAAAAGACATGAGACAAAGACGCATAAATTTTTTAAAAATGCGTAAAGAATTCAATCAATTTGTGCTTTCCATTCCGGCTAAACTGGCTAAAAAACATTTCTGGGATTATTGCCACAAACCCTTCCAGAATATTGGTTTGATTGAACTTGAAATGGTTGGAGATTACTACCACCATCAAACCGGTTTCATCCGTTATGTAGATGAAGAAACCCTATTTCTTTAAACAGGAGGAAAAAACAAGAAAAAAGTAGAATAAAATTCATTCAAGAAAACCTTTTGCTAAAATCTAAACTTATTTTGAAAGGTGGATCTTTTCATGAAGAACATGATGTGCCTCCCGAAATCGAAAACGCATTTCTAAAAAACGTACTCGAATTTGAAGAGACCGAACCAATACCCATGTATCAATATTTACACATCAAACCGGATACCTTCCCGGCAGAAAAGGATTTAAATGGCAAAGAGCTGGAAGAGCAATACAACCAACTCGAACAATTGCTCAACGCTCACAATATTGTTATTGATCTTCAACCGGACCTACCACGTCGCTTTGCTTACAAATTTTTAACCGAAGAAGTTCTTTATGAAAAATACGTGTTTATTGAGGGTATGACTTTACATCTGGATGGTTGCACCGGCTATTGTCCCGATTGTTTCCAGCTTGATTATTGTGATGTAAAAGACGAATTCTGGAGCAAAGGAGAAATAGAACGAGAACAAAGAAAGAAAAAATCAGGTTCAAAATAAAACTATGCTCAAAGACCGGAATACAATTACAATCTAATGTATTTATTTTGACATAACAATAGCATTGTGATGCAATCGATATCTCATATATTTATTCCCTGATTAATTGGTGGAAACGTGCCTTCAGAATTGATGGATAAATCGCGTACTATTTTTCAAACCGCAATACCTTCTCTTAATTTGCGGCAAATTAGCACCCATACTATGTTGGAGAAATAACTCCTGGAGAATAAAAATAATTTACACCTTTTTTACAGGCCTTACATCCGCAGGTGGCTTTGCCGATTTTAATCGAACAATTCTGGCTTAATTACCTAAAAGTACAATTTTTCTGCCGTTCGTTACGCAAGGAGGAGGTTAATCCGGTGCTGGAAAAGAATGGAATAGTATTGCCGATTGAAATTAAGATGAGAGAAAATGTTTCGGTACGCGATGCTTCATCCCTTTTTGTTTATTGAATCTTTTGGTGGACACACTGGGCTAATGACTATTCTGGACAGCGAAGTTATCTTAGAACGCAATCATCATCAGGTGCATTTATTGTCCTATTGGAAGTACCCTTCCATTTTGAATTTTGTTTATTCACTATTAAAGGTTTCGATTTGAGCAATATGGAAGAATTTACGATAACCGGTACTTTAATATGGTATTATTATATTTGCCGACGGGAGGTGTGGTTGATAGCCCATCAATTGGAAGCTCACCAGGACAATCCGTTTTTAGAACTGGGACGATTCCTGCACGAACAAAGCTATGCCCGGGACCGTAAGCGTATCCGCCTGGAAAATATAGAGATTGATATTATTAAACAGGAAGGCGATCAGCTTATTGTAGCAGAAGTTAAAAAATCATCCCGCTTCGAAAAAAGTGCTACCATGCAGCTGTTGTTTTATTTAAGACTATTGAAAGAATATGGAATTCATGCAACGGGGGAGTTACGTTTCCCGAAGGAAAAGAAACGGGTGGAGGTATCCCTCAATGATGCCATGGTCAGGGAATTAGAGGCTGCGGAAGCGGAAATTCGGAATATTATTCAGGCATCAAAACCACCACCCGCACAAAAAATTCCCATGTGCCGAAATTGCGCGTATCGTGAATTTTGCTGGGCATAAGGGAATTCAATCTAAAATGTAATTCAATTCAATTTAAGGTCCCACGTCAATGCAAAAATCCGTTTACATCTTTAGCGATGGAGAACTACGCCGCAAAGGCAACACGTTGTATTTTGAAGGACCGTCGGGGCGGAAATATGTACCCGTGGAAAATGTCCGTGAGCTCCTCATTTTTGGAGAAGTTTCTATTAACAAAAAATTGTTGGACTTTTGTAGCCAGCAGGAGATTTTACTTCATTTTTTTAATTATTACGGTTATTACAGCGGCACATTTTATCCACGGGAGCATTATAATAGCGGCTATATGATATTGCGGCAGGCGGAATATTACTTAGAGCCGATTCGACGATTGGAACTGGCACGTGCTTTTGTAAATGGTGCGGTGCAAAATATCCGAAAAGTGTTGATGTACTATCAAAATCGGGGTAAAGCTGTTGAAGATTTGTTAAACAAAATCGAAGGGCTTATCCCGGAAACGGATAATGTTCAATCAACAGATGAATTAATGGCCATAGAGGGGAACATTCGGGACCAATATTATTCTGCCTTTGATGCCATTGTGGAAGATGAATCTTTTGCATTTCAAAAACGGACCCGTCGGCCCCCGAAGAATCGGTTAAATGCGCTTATCAGCTTTGGTAACAGTTTGCTATATACAACGGTGTTGAGTGAAATTTATAAAACCCATTTGGATCCACGCATTGGGTATTTGCATACCACCAATTTTCGGCGCTTTACGTTAAACTTGGATGTAGCAGAGGTGTTCAAACCGATTATTGTAGACCGGATCATATTTACTCTTTTAAATAAAAAGATGTTACTGCCCAAACATTTTGAGCAAAAATTGGGTGGAATTGTATTGAATGAAAAAGGGCGCCAGGTATTTATTGCCGAATATGAAAATC
>WAPZ01000224.1 GCA_015520535.1 Candidatus Heimdallarchaeota archaeon | reverse complement strand
GATAAGGACTTTACTTTAAATCCATTAACCAAAAAAATCGATCGAATTTTTGGAATAGCACTTAAAACAACATCTTTGCTTGCATTGATGAGAACAATCTTTACACTTGTTTTATACAACCCAAAACTACTAATATTCAGCATATATTTTTGAATGAGCCGGTTAATTTGCTCTTTAGAAGAAAATTCATCATTACTCTGAATTATACTTTTGTGATTTTTTTGGATCCATGTCTTTATTTTTCCATATAAATTTTTTTTAAGTGGGACTGGTGTAATAATGACTTGGTAATAACTTAAACCGCCAATATCTAAAAAGGTACGAAGTAATTGATCAGGGAGCCCATTAACATTAATAGCGTCGGGAAGAAGTGTCAAAAAATGTTTTTTAATCGGTTTTACGGCTAAAAAGATTGCATAGAATTTTTGATTGAAAAATGTGAACTTTTTTTTGATTTTTAACTGTATTTGATCCTCCCAATCGTCATTAAGAAACAGTGCATCTTCATTCAGACCATTAGATGATAAAAAACTCACTAATGAAGAATAGTCATCCGTTTGATATCTTTTTATCAATTTTTTCTGCTTTTTGAGAAAATAGGAAAACTGAACATAATTCGGCTCCGAACATATCATTTCAAATATTAAATCACGATTCACAAAATGCTGAAATTTTGCAATCTCTGAAAAACTTTGATTTAATCCATAAGACAAAAGAACAGTTCGAGTAAACGTAACTTTATCTTTAAGTATTGACATCACAATCACACCAAACACATCAAGTCAAAAAACATAGGCATATATCAATTCTCAATCCTTTTAACAATTTAAAAAACCCAAAACTCCTTACATTATTAGGCTTTTCCGAAATATGAAAACTGATAGTTGTTGTCAAAAACTTCAGTGACAACCGACACAACCTACAGTGAACGAACAACCGTATGGCGTGATATTCTACTTATTACAGCCGACTTATAAATGGGTACGTAGGATCACTTTCAATCAACCAAGAAAACGCACTGACACGACAAGTAGCACCTCAAAAAGAATATTGTGTCATACATAGCCATCAATCCTATGGAATCCATACCTATATCGGCTTCAGTTGCAATGAGCAACGCTGTTGTCTAAAAACTGTAGTAATGCTATAATGCTATGTTCCCAAAGAATTCGTTAGGGCTTCACAGAGAGCTTTTGTCACTGTACGGTAGATTTTCGTAACTTGTACTTGCTTGTATATTTCTTCTAAAATAGGATTTTTTAGGGATTTCAATTTTTAACTTTAAGTTTTCAGCTATTTTTTCATGATAAGAGAATAAATTCAGCCTTAAATCGCTCAATGGTATATTTTTTTCAGAAATTAGGCCTATTGTTGACTCAATAAACCTTTTAATTGCCTTTTCGTTAGTCAATTGACCCGGTTCAATCCATAAGAAGATCTCGGGGTAGTGAGTACTAATTACACCATAAATACCTTCCCATACTATATTATAACACTCGACACTTTTTGACCACCGTCCTTGATAGGCAAATAACTTGGCAAACTTGTCATAATATTCAAGTAATCGCCATAAGTACGTCGTAGGTTGGCTCAAATCAGAAATTCGAGAAAATCCTATAGGCATATCGATAATAGGACGTTTGAATAGTTCAACATCATCTGTAATCTCTTTTTTCATGTAGTTTTCCGGTATATGCCATACAGAAACGGTCTTCCATGGTTTTAGGTATGAATGTTCAAATATAGAAACGACACTTTTGTTTGAAGGATTAATTACGGTGTCTATGTATTCGAAGTCAGTACGGTTTTTTATTATTCTTTCAATAGCGTAACGAAGAACCTTAATTCCAATTCCTTGGAAACGTGATTCATGTCTAACTAACACCCATATTATTTGACTAATTCTCCCGATTGGCTGGGGTTCAGACGAATAGATTATTTCAACTTCAGCAACGATTTCATCAGTACTTTGATTTTCAGCAACAAAGATTTCACCATAGGACTTAATCATTTCGTAGTATAAATCCATACATGCGGGATCAACGCGAAAACCACCATTTAAATAACGTTCAAATGGTGATAAATCGTCATACGAAGCCTTTTTTCCAAGATTACCTGTTTTTGGATCATAATAATGCCATTCTTTTACTTCACGTTTATTTAATTCAATGAGTTCTGGAAGGTCGCGCGGTTGGAGTTTTCTTACTATTATTTCTTCCAACGAAATACCCTCAATATATTTAATATCAAATAGTTAGCAATGTTCTAAAAAATAAGCCTATTTTGACTAATTTCTCACGCGTCATATGCCTACTTTATTTTTGTCTGTCAATTTAACAGCACGTTAATGTGTGGCTTAAAAACGATACTCTTTTATTTTTGGTTAGACTCGATTATTACAGATACTCATTTCTTTTTATGCATTTTTAGGCTTTTCTGAATTTCTAAAAATTGATGGTAGCCGACAAAAAACCCGGTGAATCGCCGCTACATCAAGCACCGAAAAGGAGCCGTACATGGTCACTTCAGGCACTGTGCTAACAAACATTACTGATTGACGAACACACGCACAAACACAACTACAGCACCCACACGGGTGATAGCCATCGATCGCAAGATCACCAATTTTGCCACGGCTGTCATTGAAGGTGGTCGAACCCCTCTGATTTTTGATGGCAAAGCTTCAGTATCACGGCTTCGCTGGGCCACGAAAACCATTGCAAAACTGAAAACGCGTTTTGATACCCTAGTTCAGCAATATCAAGCAAAAGTAGACACATATTCCCAAAAAGGAACGATACGTAGCTGCCCCTCACTGAAGTGAGGGGCTTTCTTAGCGACATTCTGTAAATAATTCGTTTTCGGAATGAGGAGAGTATTTACGGTTTCTCGCCGCAAACCACCCAAGAATAAGAAAAATAGGCCATAATTCACCAGTTACCCATCTTTGCGGAAAAGCCTTCAACTAGAACGCCTTTTTGGCACCACACTGACATACACCTAAACCTACCAATGTCTCCGAAATTTCGAGGGAATTTGGAAAAGCCTATTGAAAATTGGAAGTTTATAAAACATATAGTCAATTAAAAAATAGAAATAATTGATTCTTTTAGTCATCGATATGAGGGCAATGTATGATGATTCAGCAGTGTAGATT
>WAPZ01000223.1 GCA_015520535.1 Candidatus Heimdallarchaeota archaeon | reverse complement strand
AATTAAATAAAGACTCACAAGAAAACGTGTAAACAACACCATTATATCCTTGTGAAAGTATGTAAAAGAAAGCAAATTATGTAATATCACAATAAGCACGTCTTAATTAGATAGGTAGTTTGTATATTTAACAAAATGAAACGGTCAATTACCCACTAAATGAAGAAACAAATCAAATAATACCACAAAATAATATATAAATGATGAAATTTAATTAATAAAGCAAATAGACAGAGTAAACAAATAAATGAACTAATTTGGTGAACCGCGGTGTTTGGTTTTCGAAAGAAAAAAGAACAAGAAGAACCTAAAAGTCGAGCCCATGAATTGTCGGGAAGTATGACCGCGATCTTTATAAGAAGATTTAGAAGAAATAAGGCGGGTATACTCGGCTTAATAATTGTTGCCTCCGTTTTTTTCCTTGCACTTAGTGCAGATTTTTTAAGTGAAACATTACCTTTCGTCTATAAACAAAATGACCTCTTTTATTATTACGTACCCTCCCAACAGCCACCGGGATATGTCGGAAAAAATCCTTTTACGGGAGAAACTAATTTTCACCTTTTAGGAACCGACAGACGTGGTCGTGATATTCTCACCCAAATCATTTATGGTTCACGAATCACGGTGATGGTAGCGGTATTTTCCACTTTAATTTCCCTTTTGATTGGCACACCGCTCGGGTTAGTAGCGGGGTATGCTGGTGGCAAAAGTGATGAAGCTATCATGAGAATCACCGACTTATTCCTTACCTTACCGTTTTATTTCGTCATCATTGCGTTCATCGTTGCGCTACAGAATAATGAGCAGTTATTGAACTCGATGGCACAATTCGGCATCAAACAACGGGAAGCCGGGCTGGTAGCTACGGTAATCGGCTTAGGAGTATTCGGCTGGATGTCAATTGCTCGTGTTGTCCGTGCCGAAGTCTTAAAACTCCGTGACGCTACCTATATTGAAGCCGCTCGGTGTTTAGGAACGCCCACTCACCAAATCATTTTCCGACATTTAATTCCAAATGTTCTACCACCATTGATTGTGGTCGTCACATATTTGATGGCAACCAACATTCTAGCTGAAGCTGGTATCGCTTATTTAGGACTGGGTGATCCAAATATACCGTCATGGGGGAGAGAAATCTCTGAAGGACAAACCATATTCTCTGTTGCACCATGGATATCTATATTTTCCGGATTAGCTATCATTATCGCAGTGCTAGGCTTTAATCTAGTTGGTGACGGTATTCGTGATGCCACGGATCCTAAATTGAAGCGATGAAATGAAATCATTCAAAAAAACGACTACCCAAAAATAAATATCATACAAAAGAAATAATAAGGCTTAGGAGGATTATAATCCGTGCTTTCAATGGAAGCTACCACACAAAAAAGTGAAAAAGAACCTTTATTGAAAGTGGAACATCTCAAAACGTATTTTTTTACCGAAGTTGGTGTTGTCAAAGCCGTAGAAGATGTCAGTTTTCATGTAAACCGCGGTGAAATTATCGGTTTATGTGGAGAATCCGGCTGTGGAAAATCGGTTTCGGCATTATCCGTAATGAAACTGGTGCGAATTCCCGGAAAAATCATGAGCGGGAAAGTCCTCTTTAAAGGGCAAAACCTTCTAGAATTGGATGAAAATGAATTGAATAAAATTCGCGGCAAAGAAATTACCATGATCTTTCAAGACCCATCCGCAGCATTAGATCCAATACGCACAGTTGGCGAACAAATCGCTGAAGTCGCTATGTTACACCTGGGTTTAGACGAAGAAGAAGCTAAAGAATTAGCTATTGAAACCATGAAAAGTGTTGGGATACCAGAGGCTGAAAAAAGATTTAACGACTATCCGTTTACCTTTTCAGGTGGTATGAAACAAAGAATTGTCATTGCGCGCGCCATTGTATGTAAACCAAGCTTATTAATTGCTGACGAACCAACTACCGCCTTAGACGTCACGATTCAAGCCCAAATTTTGGAACTCCTTCAAGAAATGCGCCGAAAATATAACATGGGAATGATCTTAATTACTCACAACCTTGGAGTCGTCGCCGAAAATTGCGATCGCGTTTATATCATGTACGGTGGATATATTGTCGAAGGCGCAAAAACAGAAACTATCTTTCAAGAACCCAGACACCCATATACTCGTTCTTTACTAAAAGCCATACCAATGTTGGGCGTCAAAAAAGACCGTTTAGACATTATTCCCGGTTCCGTGCCCGATCTAATCGATCCACCCACTGGCTGCCGTTTTCACCCACGTTGTGCCTTTGCTACGGAAAGATGTATGAAAGAAGTTCCCAAACTAGAAAAAATTGATGATGATCACTACGTAGCATGCTTCCATCCACAATATGACCCCCTTTAGTTTTGTTAATAGAAAGAAAAGGAGTAAGACCAATGGAAGATGACAACATTATTTTGGAAACCATTGATGTAGCCAAATGGTTTCCTCTATTTGAACGTGGCGTTATAAGAAAGAAATTAGTCGGCTATATTAAAGCTGTGGATGGCGTTTCCATCAAACTACCTCGTGGTAAAACGATTGGACTAGTCGGTGAAAGCGGGTGCGGCAAAACTACACTTTCTCGATTGATTGTCCGTCTCATTGAACCGACCCGCGGTAAAATAATCTTTGATGGGATTGATATCACGAGTCTTTCTGCAAGCAAAATGAGAAGACTCCGAAAACGTATGCAATTAGTCTTTCAGGATCCTTATGGCTCACTGAACCCCCGATGGTCCGTCGAAGAAATCATTTCAGAAGGACTCAAAGTGCATTTCCACATGTCCCCCAAAGAACGGCACGACAGAGTCATTGAACTTTTAAAAGTCGTCGGCTTAGAACCATATCACGCATTACGCTATCCACACGAATTTAGTGGCGGACAACGACAACGAATCGGCATTGCACGTGCATTAGCTGTGGAACCAGAACTTTTAGTGCTAGATGAACCCGTCTCTGCACTCGATGTGGCCGTTCAAGCGCAAATTCTTAATTTGTTGATGGATATCAAAAAACAGTTTAAACTCACCTATATTTTTGTGGCACACGATCTCTCTGTTGTCTATCACATTAGCGACATTGTAATGGTAATGTATCTTGGGAAAATTGTCGAAATTGCACCCGTTGAAGAATTCCTCAAACATCCACTCCATCCCTATTCAGAAGCACTCATTTCAGCGATTCCTATTCCCGATTATGGTGTAGAAAAACACCGCATCATACTCCCAGGTGATGTGCCTAGTCCCGTTAATCCTCCCTCCGGCTGCCGCTTTAGAACACGATGCCCGTATGCTGAAGAAAAATGCGCCAAAGAAGAACCACAACTAATTGAAGAACGAAAAGGACACATGGTAGCGTGTCACTTCCCATTAAAGGAAACAAAAGTTGCTGACTGGTTCAAAAAATATGCGGAAGCAAAAGGCATTGTAATTTAATCTAATCCAATGTGACTTACTTTGAATCTAGAGACAAACTAGATACCGCTTGATTAAGCTTAAGTAGGCATAGAAGTAGTTTATAGATGCTGTAGATT
>WAPZ01000222.1 GCA_015520535.1 Candidatus Heimdallarchaeota archaeon | reverse complement strand
TTTTATTACATCTGCCAAACTTTGGACATTCCTGCATCTCAGAAATATACACGTCATTACAAGTATCTTTCTAATTTAAAAATCCCCGTTCCCCCGATTGACATCCAGAAAAAAATCATTAGCGAAATGGAAGCCATTGAAGCCAAAGAAGCTAAAGCTAAAAAGGTGATTGAGGAGAAAAGGCAGGAAATTGATGAGTTATTTTCTAATTCCTTTAAAGACTCTTTCAAAAAAACACTTGGGGAGGTATGTTCATTGAAAGCTGGTCAATTTGTTAAAGCCGCAGATATATACGATAATCCTGGTGAGAAACTATTCCCTTGTTATGGTGGTAATGGTTTAAGAGGTTACACTAAAACTTTTACTCACGAAGGAACATTTCCATTGGTAGGAAGGCAAGGAGCTCTTTGTGGTAATGTTCATTTAGTAAATGGGAAGTTTCATGCTACTGAACACGCATTAGTTGCTACTCCGAAAGAAGGCATAAACGTCATTTGGCTTTATCATCTTTTGCGGACAATGAACCTAAACCAATATGCGAGAGGTGTTGCTCAGCCAGGATTGTCTGTAAAATATCTTACACCAATAACTGTAAATGTATTGCCGCTAAAACAGCAAGAAAAAGTTATTAAACAAATTGAAAGTCTCGAAAAAGAAATTCAAAAGCAAGAGCAAGCCATTGCCAATATACAAGAAGAAAAGAAAGCCGTATTAACCAAATATTTAGAGAAGTAAAAAAGAAAAATGCCGGCATTAAACATTGCAGAAATACAAACCAATAAAGACACGGTAAATATCTTTAAAACGGCTTATACAGATAAGTTAAGAAGTTATCGGGATGATTTTCCCGAATACTCTTTTTATAGGTACGATAATGAAATATTTGCTTGGAGCAACAGGACTACCCAAACGGAATTGCCAAAAGAGTTTAAACAAGTTTTGATTTCCAAATCGGAACACACGCTGGTTTTTAAAGAAATTTTAGAGCAAGGCATAATTTGTTTTTTTAAAAACAGAAATCAAAATATTTATCGTAGAAAATACTCGTCAATTTGGCGAGTATCCTTAGTAAAAGATACCGAGATACAATTTAAAGGGCTTGTATTAAAGCCTCAGATGGAATTTCAGGTAAATCCATTGTATTCTACACAACAGCATACCCAGGTCATAGCCATCTCTATTCGTAAAACCTACAAACCTGTTTTTACCTTTTCGGATACAGAATTTAAAACCAATAATATCGACACTAGAAACTGGGATAGAAATGATAAGGGGGAGTTGATTTTTTCACCGAAAAACAGGAAACGTTTTTTGGATGCTACTAATCAGGCAAAAATTTATCAAACCAAAATATCACAAGTTTACAGCTTAAACCAAGAATTTTTAGAGTTTAATCGTTTGTTAAAGGCCTTCAAGCAATATTCACCTAAAATTTACTTGCCTGATAATTTGGCAATAACAGATTTCTATTTTTCCAATCTGCCAAACTTGTATTTCAAAGATGTTGCAATAAACAAACCGAATTATTACTTTTTCAATAACAGAACTGGTATCGGGCTTTACAATAAACAGTTAAAAGAGCTCAAGCCCTATTCTTTCAGCAATTTCAAGAGCAACAATTTCAAGATTGCAGTATTTGCACCTTCAAGAAATGAAGGTACAGCAGGTAGTTTTATAAAACTTATAAAAGATAATTTAGCAAATAATTTTCACGCACCAAACATTGAGTTTGATTTAATAAAGTTCGAAAGAAACACAGCACTTGATTTTGTAAAGAATTTGGTAAATAAAACTGATGAGGGAAATTACAATCTTGCCATAACAATCCTTTCCCAATCAGATAAAAAATTGCCAATTAAAGACTCACCCTATTTCGTTTTAAAAGCAAAGTTGTTAGGGCGTAAAATTCCAACACAGCAACTCACTATTGAAGTCATCAGGCAAATTCGATTTGCGGATGACCTTATTTTAAATGCAATAGCATTAAATATTTATTCAAAATTAGGCGGAACCGCCTGGACAATAGAGAAAGACGAAAAAGAAAGAGAAGAAATAATAATTGGTATTGGCACAACAATTAATTTCAACAAAGAAAGAATAATCGGTTTTGCAAACGTATTTGACTATAAAGGGGTGTACTTACTTGGTTCATCCAGTCAAATCAGTAATTACCAAAACTATAGTAAGCAATTAAAAGATCATTTAATTAAAACCATAAAGGGACAAATACAACTGAAAGGGATAGACAAAAATGATAATTTCAGATTGATTTTTCATTTATCTAAACCTGCCAGTAAGAAATACGAAATAAAAGCAATTGAAGACAGTTTGAAGCATTTCAAAGATTATAATATACAATATGCTATTGTTCATTTGAGCTATCAACATAATTATAGATTATTTAGTACTAACAATGAAAATTCAATAGCAAGAGGGACATTTGTTGAAATTGCATCACGTCAAGCCCTGCTTCATTTAGGGCAAAATTCAAAAACGCCCATCTTACTTAGAATTGACAAACGGTCTATTTATGACAATGAGGAATCTATGTATAAAGATTTGTACGCAATTGCAAAACAAATACTTTACTTTTCTCATTTGAGTCATCGAGCTTTTAAACCTGCCAATGTTCCAGTAACAATAAAATATCCACAACTTATGTCGAAACTTTCCAGTGAGCTAATGATTATTGAGGGCTGGGATAAAACAAATTTAGAAATTGTTAAAAATCAACTTTGGTTTATTTAATCAATGTTACTGCTTCAGGAAATATCGGAAAAGAAAAAAATACTAATGGAAAAATCTTCTGTCTTGGAGCAAATACTCTACGCTCTTTTATCAGGGATTCAAATTCATGTTGAAATTGAGGTGTCGAAATTAAATAACATAGAGAAAATTGCTTTCTCTCTTTTAAAAGGCAATCGTGCTGATGCAGAAACACTCATCCGTAAAGAACAAAAAGCAGACAACTCGTTTCAATTTCATTATAGCAAAAACTTAGTAGAACTCGCTATAATGGGATTTGCCGATAGAAAGTTTGAAGAAAGAAATATTCAAATCTTTTTAAAAAACAAAGGACTCAAAGAAGCTTTTGTTTTATCATCAATATCAAAACAAATAGACATTACAAAGCAAGGAATATCAGAAAGTAAAATTGACAAGCTAATACAACAAATTATTATTAAAAAAGAAACCTCAAACTTCACAAAAACTTTTGCTGATGCACTTAAAGAAGCAGATGAATTGATTGAAATTTTCATTTTAGAAAAATGTTACGAAAGTTTAATTGATTTTCATCCGGTACCAGCTAGCAAAAGAAAAATTGAATTGTTACTATCAACGATTGAGAAATATAATGACAGAATCGAGTTAAGAATCAAACGGCAGTTTTTTGTTTGGACTTTTATCGTTTTGATTACTCTTGGTGGCATTATCATTTATGTTATTCCTGCTTATTGGTCTCAATATGATTTCAGTATTTTAACGACAATATCTGGTTATATCTTCTCAATCTTAATTTTTCTCTTAACATTATACTTTTTCCTATTTCATAAAATTGAGAACAAATTTTCAATTGTAACAAATATTATAGAAAAGAGGAAACGAAAAATTAATAAAAAATACGGTATTGACTTAGAACAAATTGAAGTAATAAAAAAGAGCCTGAATGAATAAAAACCACCCCATAAAGCCATACACATTGCCAAGTCGCACAATGCCCACTCACAAGCCAAAACTTGCCAAAGAGTATGCCTTTGCCATCGCTGACAATCACGGACGAAAGAAAACAACGTAGGCACAACAATGTATAAGCGTAATGCGGGGTTAAGTGCTAAATATGAATGATTTAACCATAAATAAATTTCGGTGTAAATTGAAAGTGAAGTGTTTCAAAAACCCGCACAACGCTTATATATAACCACCACCCTCATCTCTTTAAATAACATCATATGTCAGAAAACCCCACCGATCTCACCCGTATCAGGCGACTGGCGCAGCGCGGGCGCTATGATAAAGCCAGCCTGTATGCCGTGCTCGATGCCGCCTATCTCTGTCATGTGGCTTTTGCAGTCAAAGGCCGCCCGCTGGTATTGCCCACTGCCTATGTGCGGGTAGCGGATGAGGTTATCCTGCATGGCGCAGCCGCCAATGCCATGCTGCACCAGTTGCTGGCCCAGCAGCAAGCCTGCCTGTCGGTCAGTCAAGTGGACGGTCTGGTGCTGGCCCGTTTGGTGTTCAATCACTCGTTCAATTACCGCTCGGCCGTTGTCTTCGGGCGCCCCCGGCAGATTACTGCTGAGCAGGAAAAACGCCAGGCACTGCAGGCCTTTACCGAACACATTATACCGGGGCGCTGGCAGGAGGCCCGCCAGCCTACCGCAGCCGAGCTCAAGGCCACCCTGGTAATAGCCATTGCCATAGAAGAGTTTTCGGTAAAAATAAGAGAAGGAGACCCAGCCGATGCCCCGGCCGACTATGAGTTGCCGGTGTGGGCCGGGGTGGTGCCGCTAAGCCAGCACTACGGCACCCCGGTACCCGATCCGCAACTGGCAGGGGAAGTGCCATTGCCGCCTTCGGTAATAAATTTAATAAAACAGCAATAATATGACC
>WAPZ01000221.1 GCA_015520535.1 Candidatus Heimdallarchaeota archaeon | reverse complement strand
GCGTGAAAATGTCGCTGCTGGTGCGGTATCAGCGGGAAGTATTGCAAATGTCGCAGGTTCATTGTTTGGAGGTGGTGTTATTGATATTAAAGCCGTCCGACGTCACCAAAAAAGATTAATGAAAAAGTTGGGATATAAATTAATAAGAATCCAAGAAGATATGCATCTTGCTAAAAATACTGATTTTAATCCAAATGATGTTATTTCCAAGTTAGATGCTGCCAACAAAAAAGCTAAGGCAGAAGAAGATACTGTTGCTTTTGGTATGGAAGATGAAGATGGAAATATTATAAAAGTTTATGTTCGAGCTGACCAAGCTGATGAATTTGAATTAGCTCTTAGTAGACTTCTATCTGGAGAAGACGAAAACGAAGATGAAGAAAATACACCTTTGGAAATTGCTGAAGTGTTGTTTCAACTTAAAGATAAATTCGACATCATTAATGTAGAATGGGGAGAGATTCCTCAAGATGAAGAAGAAGAAACAGAAGGTGAAGATTTATCTGGTGAAGAGGCTGGTGACAGTGAAGATTTAGAAGGTGAAGATTTATCTGGTGAAGAGGCTGGTGACAGTGAAGAAGATGTCAAATCAGTTCTCCAACAAGTTATTGATATGATGCGCTCTGATGCTGAAGCAAAAGCTGCAGAGGCAGAAGCTCGAAAAGCTGAGGCAAAAGCAGAAGAAGCTAAATATGCAGCACAAGCAGCAGAAGCAAAAGTACGGCAAGAAGAAGAAATATTAGACATGGAAGCCTACAATGATGCAAAGGCTCAAGAAGAAAAAGAAGCAAAACAATTAGCTAAGCTTGCCAAATATAAACATGAAATTTCAAGTGAAAGTTCTTATCCTAAAGCAAAATTAGAAAATGAAGAATATTTTGATGATGAAAATGAAGATGAAGATGATATTAATATTGATGGCGAAATTTCTCAAGAGGAATTAGCAGAGTTATTATTTAAACAATTGAGAGGAGAAGAGTAATGCCTGATACCCAACATATTAATTTAGCTAAATCAGTTCTTAAATCAATTTTAGGATTGAGTCCAAAAACCATCAAACGTGTGATATCTATTATCCAAGCCTCACCAGACATTGCTGAATTAAAAAATCAAATGATTAGACGAAGGATAGGACCACGTTCAATGGATTATTTAAAACGAGCTATCACACTTAGTGGTGAAGGTGGAAGTGTTCGTGAAGACAAAAACAAAAAAGAAGATAAAAAAACGGAATCAAAAGAAGATAAGAAAGAAGATAAAAAAAACGCAAAGCTAGTTAAAGACGAATTAGAAGAGGGTTTGACTTTTAAAAAATTCCTTATCGAAATAAGTGCTGAACAAGCAGCCCGAATGTCTGTTACAGATCAACAGGCTCGCAAACAAGCAGCTATGAAAACAGATAGAGATGTTACAAAAGATTTAGCAAAAAATATTTCTGACATGGAGCAAAGTGCTGACCCCGATGAAAAAAAATTGGCTATGTTAATGAAACAAGAAGCTATATTGCGTCAACGTATCAAAAATAAAAAAGCTAAGGAATCACAGGCAACAATATGAAGTTACTAAAGGAACTTTTGCAATTTGATAACAATTCTTCATGTTTGTGTGAAGAAGTATATGTAGATGAAAATGATAATATTCTTTCTGAAGCAGCAGTTCGTCAATTTAAGAGGTATGGAAATACATTTGTTAAAAAATATCGTTGTTTAGTTGGACCAAAAAAGGGGAAATTGGTAGCCCACCCCGGTGACTGTGCTACAAGAAAAGATCCTAAAAAGGTTAGACAAGGACGAAAGGTTATGCGTTCTAAAAAAGGGATTATAAAACGCAAATCAAAAGTATCCAAACGCAAATCTGTATCAAGATTAGTAACAAAAATAAACAAACGCATAATGGGTAAATAATACCCAAAACGGTTGTTTTTCCAACATTTTAATGTATAAATACCTATATGTTCAACCATATAGATACATTTACACTTCCTGAAGTAACAGAACAACACACTGCTGGGAAACATTTCTATAAAACTCCAACAGGAATTATATATCCTTCTGTAACAACTGTTCTTGGTCATAAGGAAAAACCATATCTTAAAGATTGGCGAAATATGTTAGGGAAAAATAAAGCAAAAAAAGAAACAGAACGTTGTGCTAAAAGAGGGGAAGCAATTCATAAATTAGCAGAAATGTATTTATCTAACGCCCCTTACCCTGATTTTCTAAAAGGTCAAGATAAACAATATGTTGCCGGTTTTAATCAATTAAAAATAAGACTTAATAATATAAACAACATACGAGCTCAAGAAGTTGCTCTCTATAGTGATAAATTACGATTGGCGGGACGAGTTGATTGTGTAGGTGAGTATAATGGAACACTTTCAATCATTGATTTTAAAACTTCAAACAACAATAAAGATCGTAGTATGATTGAAGATTATTTTATTCAATGTACAGCATATGCTATTATGTGGTTTGAGTTAACAAATGAACCAATTGAAGACATTACCATAATAATGTCTGTGGAACGAGGAATGGTTCCCTTGCTATTTAAGGAAAAAATTGATAAATATATAGCGCCTTTACTACAACGAATTGATGAGTACTATAATGACAACAAAAACTTATAATGATATTAACGAAGTCACTGATTTGTTTATAAGCGGTAATTTTACATTCACAGATATTATCGTAATTAATAATGTCTCTTTTAAAGTAACAAATTCATCTACAGCAGCTTTTGAAGATGTTATTTTTAATAATCAAAAATGTTATATTACATATAGTGCTGGAGGACATAAACAAAAAGCTAAAGAAGCAGGACTTAATGAATGGGTTGTATTTGTTTGGGGATTAAGAAAAAGTGATAATCATATAATTCCTTATGCTGTTAAATTATCATCTAAGGCTCATATAACTCATGACATAATGAAAGAGAATACTGATAATAAAAACATTATTGGTGATTCTGTAGATGTAAAATTTACATCTCTTCCTAACAGTCCACTCCTAAAAGGAAAAGTCGATACTGGTGCTGAAATAAGTTCCTTACATGCTGATAGATATACAATAAATAAACAAACCAATAAAGTAAGTTTTGTTAATAAAGATCTATCTCCAAATGTTCTTACCGTTGACTTAGCTGACCACCAACCAATTAAATCTGCTGATGGAGGAACTGAATATCGTCCCGTAATACGATTAGATACAAAAATAAACGATAAAGTAATTCCTGATG